>NZ_CAXAVR010000021.1:0-34235 GCF_963972535.1 uncultured Salegentibacter sp. | reverse complement strand
GTGTAGTAAACATTCCATCGTTCAAAGAACTTTCGGAAACCAGTCTTCTGGCTACAACCGAGCTTAAGGCATGTTCCACTACAATTATTCCCAGTGCCGAAGTATGAATTATTTTTTCATCTTCTGAACTTATTACATAGGAGTTATGTGAAAGAGAAGATAGATGTCTTATGTTTTTGAAAAATGTATAAACTTCCCTTACAAAATTGTTGTTTTGATGATCTTCAGTGAAAATAAAAACATTTCCAATATTCACCGACTGGAAGATGGGAATATCGTTACAGTAGAGCATATCCAGGTTATGCGCTTCTTCATTTTCCAGAATTTCTTTTATAACTTCCTTAGGGTCGTTGGCAATGCCTAAACCTTTGGTGGTATATGTATTTTCTGGGTGAGGGAGAATTCCAACTTTGTGGTTTTGCTTCGCGGCTTTTGGTAAAAATTCCCTTAGAAATTCATCGCTTAAATAGGTAACTATTATATCGTCTTTTCCTGCTTCAAATTCGGTTTCAGGGTAATCTATGGTTTGTTTTTCGGTATTTTCTAATAACGGAAAAATATCATTTTCCACAGTTTCCCTATCATCAGGATGATGTAAAATATACAGCATAGTTTTCTATTGCGATTGCAACCGCCAAGATAAGGCTTTTTGAAATCGGCACTAAAAGTTTAACCTGAGTTTTTGAGTTCTCCCCTAAGAATAATATAAGCTTACTCTTCCTCTTTTAAATATTTATCTAAAAATTGTCTTATTTGCCTGTAACCGTCAATTTCATTTTCTTTTTTTATAAATCCATGACCTTCATCTTCAAAAACAACATATTCTACCGGCACATTATTTTCTTTTAGAGCTGCAACAATTTCATCTGATTCAATCTGAAGCACTCGAGGGTCGTTGGCGCCCTGTAAAACCATAACGGGATTTTTAACCTGTTCAGCGTGAAAAAGCGGTGATTTATTATAAAGCGCTACCGAATCTTTTACAGGATCTCCCATTTCTTCGTAAAGCGCTTCGCGGAATGCTTCCCAGTACGGCGGTATAGATTTTAAGGTACGCAACCAGTTAGTTACCCCAAATATATTTACACCTGCTTCAAACTCATCTGGAGTAAAGGTCATGGCCGCCATCGTCATATAACCACCATAGCTGCCTCCAAGAATTCCTATTTTTTCTGAATCTATATATTCCTGTTCCTGCAGCCATTTTTTACCCCAAATACAGTCTTTAAGATCTTCCTCTCCGTGTTTTTTATCGTCCATTTTAAAGAAAGTCTTGCCATAACCGCTACTACCGCGGTTATTTACAGCTAAAATGGCATAACCCTGATTCACCAAATACTGGATTAAAGCTGAATAACCTACCCGGGATTGACCTCCGGGCCCGCCGTGAACCCATACCAGGGCGGGAACTTTATTATCTTTTGTAGCTTGATGAGGTTTGTAATAAATAGCGGGAATTTCCAGTCCGTCAAAAGATTCGTAGCGTACAACTTCAGCTGAAACCAGATCTTCGGGGTTTATTTCGGGGTTTAAAGTATTGGTTAATTTCTTTAATTCTCCCGATGAAAAATTATAAACATATAGATTATTAGGAGCTTTTGCTGTGCCAATGGTAAGCCGCATTAGTTCTTCACTATCAGAAATATTTACTGCTACAATATCTTCATTTTCCATATCGGGAAGATCAACTTCCTCACCGGTTTTGGTGTTTTCAATAATTAAGCTGTTTTTCCCGTCTTCATTAATACCTATTACCCTGTATTTATCATTTTCACTAAGATAACTATACATTACGTCCCAGTTGGTCTCAAACAAATTGCTGCTTTTATTAGTTTCAAGATTATATGCTATTAAACTTTTAAATTCCCTACCGGCGTTGGTAATGTAATAGAAATGTTCATCATTTTTATCAAAACCGGAAGCAGAATATTGAGCTGATTCTTCTGAAAGTTCTGTCATTTCTTCGGTTTCTAAATTGTATAGATACAGCTTGTTTTCACTGGTGGTAATAGATTTGGTAAGGGCAATTAATTTCCCGTTGTGAGAGATATCTTCAAAAGAGAGATTTTCTTCATTTTTATAAATTAACTCACTTTCCCTGCTCTGCATATCCATTTCATATAAATCAAAAAACTGCGGATTCCTTTTGTTTGAAAGATAATAGAAACCGGTTTTCTCATTGTTCCATCCGGCAAATTGTGCTTTTTCATTTTCTCCGGGAGTTAGATCTGTAGGGTTTTCATTTGGCTCAAGCAGGTAAATATGGTTAATTTCATTTCCTCCTTTATCTGCCGAGTAAAGGATACTCTCAGAATTTGGAACATAATCTATAGCAAAATAGGAATCTTCTTCAGAAGAAGTTATTTGTTGCATTTCTGCGGAAGAAATATCAATTTCAAACAAATTAAAAATTCCACTTTTGTCAGAACTTACCAGTAGTTTATCTTCATCAGGAGAAAAATAACCTCCGCCTATTCTGGTATTTTCATAGAACTGTTCAATGGTATAATCTTCGGGTTCCTGGTTTTGTTGCGCAAATACGGGAAGGCTGAGAAAAGCCATTAGGTAAACAAAATATTTCATAATTAGAAGTTTTGGTTGGTTATGTGGTTTGATAATCAGTAAATTAAATAAACTAAATTTACGTAATTTTCGCTGAACTGATTTAGATAACCTATTTTTTGCAAAAAGTGGGGTTTATCACTATTTTAAAGAAAAAATATCTAAGTATGAAAAATAAGAATCTAACTTCAATTATCTTATTTGCAGCTACTACAGCTTCAAAAGAGTTTAACTTTAGGAAAGATCACGATACTATTAGGGTAAAAGATCTAAACACTTCCGTAAAATTTTACAAAGATATTTTTGGGTTAGAGCAAATAGATAATGGTGGTCTTGGAGACCATATTAAATGGTTTAAGCTGGGTAATAATGTACAGCTGCATTTGGTGGAAAGCGATACGAAAATAGAAAAAAATAAAGGTTTTCATTCTGCTTTTAATACTCAAAACCTATCGGAATTTATGGAATTTCTTAAGGATAAGAACATTCCTTTTGAAAACGGGAAAGGTGAAAAAAATACAATTACCAACCGCCCGGACGGGGTTAAACAAATTTATTTTCAGGATCCCGATGGGTACTGGATAGAGGTGAACGACAGTAAGGTTTAGCTTTTTACCGCATATTCCTTTTTAAGCAAGCCAAGTTCTTCAATAGTTTTTAAAACACCGTTTTCGTTGTTATCAAAATTGGTTAAATACTTACTTGCTTTAATAATCTCGGGATGCGCGTTTTTCATTGCGTAGCTGTATTTCGCGTTTTGCATCATTTCCAGGTCATTGAGGTAATCTCCAAAAACCAGAGTTTCTTCAGAAGAAATATTTAATTCTTCCTGGATTCCGCTAATTGCATTCCCCTTATTTGCAGTAATAGAAGTGATATCTATAAATACATGGGCGGCAATTGCTACTTTATATTCATTTGCATATTCTTCTAAATGCGGGTAGGTATTTTCTTCAACCCCATTAAAATTACAAAAAGTTACTTTTAAAAATGTGTCGTCTACCTGGGTGAGATCGTCTACTTTTTTTATCTTTTTATAAAATTTGTTGATTTCGTTAAAAAAGCTATCGTCTTTACTTTCTATATACGCCGAATTTTTCCCGCAAAGTACTAAGTGTGTATTAGAAAGTTCCCTACCTTTTCTTACAAAATCCATCGCGGCTGTTTTGTCTAAAGGGTTTACATACAGATCTTTTCCTTTATGCACTACGTGAGTACCATTTTCGGCAAAAAACATCATTCGGTCTTTAATTCTTTCAAATTTGCTCTCCAGATTGTAAAACTGCCGGCCACTTGCCACAGCGAACATTATTCCTTTATTATTAAGTGATTCTTCTATCTCCCAAAAATCTGGATGTATCTCGTGCTCGTCGTTCAACAAAGTTCCATCCATATCGGTCACAATCAGTTTTATCATAGCGCAAAATTAAGCTGCAAATATAAAAGATTAGAATTGGGTATAAGTTAAGAAAGCATCAAATGTCCTACTATCTAAATAGAAATTCTTGATGTATGTCTTTGATTCCCAAAAAGCTGAAGTGGTATTCGCTATTTTTATTTAAAATAATTATAAATAAGCTTTTGAAAAAGGGATTTCGTTTTTACATTTGCCGCGTATTTAAATCCAATCTAAATAAAAACACTGACTAATGAAGCTTTCAAATAGCCTGATTATGTTCTTTCTTTTAGCTATTCAAATTAGCTTTGCACAAAATAACGGTGCAATTAAAGGAAATGTAGTAAATAATGCAGCAAACCCGCTGTCTAATGTTAATGTTGAAGTTAAAGGTCTTCAAATTGGTGATGAAACCAATAATAGGGGAGAATTTACGTTAAGAAATATTCCAGAAGGAAACTATACGCTACAAATTTCTTATGTAGGGTATGAGACCCAGAATTTAAAAGTTAGCGTACAGCCTGGCGCAACTACCAATATTCCTTCTATTGTTTTATTAGGAAAGGAAGAGCAGTTGGGAACCGTGGTTCTAAGGGGAAATGGAAACGGCAATAAGTTTACCCGAAATACCAGCGTGAGTGTAGCAAAGATGCCACTTAAAAAGATCGAAAATCCGCAGGTTTATAATAATATTACCGCTGAGCTTTTACAGGAACAGGTAATTACCAATTTTGACGATGCGATTAAAAACGCTTCAGGCCTTACCAAACTTTGGGAATCTACCGGCCGTGGAAATGATGGTGCAGGGTATTTCTCGCTTAGAGGTTTTCCTGTGCAACCAACTTTAGTAAACGGTTTGCCGGCACTAACTAACGGGAGCCCAGATCCTGCCAATATGGAAAATATTGAAGTAATAAAAGGCCCGTCTGGAACGCTTTACGGAAGTAGCCTGGTGTCTTACGGCGGTTTGATTAATATCACGACCAAAAAGCCTTATAATTATTTTGGCGGAAATGTTTCTTACACTTTAGGAAGCTTCGGACTTAACCGTGTAACTGCCGATGTTAATACTCCGCTTGATGAAACCGGTGATGTTGCTTTAAGAGTAAACACTGCTTACCATACCGAAAACAGTTTTCAGGATGCCGGCTTTAATAAATCGTTATTTGTTGCGCCTTCGTTAAGCTATAAAGTAAATGATAAACTTTCATTTTTTATAAATATTGAATTTTACGATTCTGAAAGTACAAATCCTTTAATGTTGTTCGTAGATAGAGGTGCACCGCTTAGAGCTACCAATATAGAAGAATTAGGTTATAACAACGAGCTTTCTTACACCAGTAACGATCTTACTGTAGAGAACCCCACTTTTAGCCTGCAGGCGCAAATGAATTATGAACTTTCTGATAGCTGGACTTCTCAAACGGCAGTTTCAACAGGATCGGCTAAAGCATTGGGGAATTATTCATATTTATATGAAACTACTCAGTTTAATCAGGGTAGAGAAGAGGTGCCTGGTGAAGCAACAAATTTAGATGAAGGATTTGTGTTTTCCCGCTACATTAGTAATCAAAATTCTACAACTATAAGTAATGATATTCAGCAGAATTTTATCGGAGATTTTGAAATCGCAGGAATGCGTAACCGCACGGTAGTTGGTTTAGATTATTTCAATAGAAAAGTAATTGATAACAATAGCGGATATGTTGGAAATGGTGAGGTTTATATTGGTAAGGCCAGCCTTCAGAATGTAAACGAAAGTGTTTACGATATCTACGAGCCTGAAAACTATATCACCAATTACGATAGCGGAATTCTAAGTAAAGAAGGTGTAGCCGGCTTATTAGAAAACGTAAATAGGAATAATAATATCGCTGAAGAAGATATTTATAGCGCCTATATTTCTAACGTTCTTAATTTTACTCCGCAATTGGCTGTAATGACCAGTCTAAGATTAGACCAGTTTGAAACTGAAACCAATAGCCAGACCGCACTATCTCCAAAATTTGGAGTGGTTTATCAACCGGTTTTAGATAAAGTAGCGCTATTCGCAAATTACATGGATGGTTTTAGCAACGTGGGCCCAAGACAGGTAGATAACCTGGAGACCGGAGAAACAAGAACTATAGTTTTTGATCCTGAAAGAGCAAAACAATTTGAAGTTGGGACCAAATTAAACCTGCTTAAAAATCATCTTTCTGCTACCTTAAGTTATTACGATATCCAGGTTTCTAATATGGTAATGCAAGATGCTGAAAACCCTTTTAATCTTGTTCAGGATGGAGAGCAATATAGCCGCGGATTTGAAGCCAGTCTTACCGCCAGCCCTTTTGAAGGTTTAAATTTAATTGCAGGATTTAGCCATAACGATAGCGAATTAACTGAATCTGATCAAACTGATTTTCTTGGAAGAAGACCGGAATCTGCTGGGCCGGAAACTTTAGCTAACTTCTGGGCAAGCTATCGTTTTGTTCAGGGAAATCTTAAAGGTTTCGGACTTGGTTTTGGCGGAAATTATGCTAGTGAGAATATGATCTTTAACCGTCAAACTGCTGGTATTTTTACTCTTCCTTCTTACACGATTTTAAATGCTTCATTATTCTATAATGTAGATAAATTTGGAATTAATTTGAAGTTGAATAATCTTACCAACGAAGAATATTATACCGGTTGGTCTACAATAAATCCTCAAAGACCAAGAAACTTTGCGGCGAGTTTAACCTATAATTTCTAATTAAATAAATTAATATGGTCACCATCAAAAGTGTTTTGAGTTTTGGTGGTGGCCTATTTATATGCAGAAAAAAACAAAAAATAAAGGATTAAAGAAGTGGATTGCAAAACTTCATTTGTGGCTGGGACTGGGTTCCGGTCTTATTGTTTTTATAGTAGCAGTTACCGGATGTATTTTTGTTTTTCATGACGAGATTAAGGACATTACCCGCGATTATCGCAAGGTCGCCTCTCAAGAATCAACATTTGTAGCGCCTTCAAAACTTCAAAATAAAACAAAATCGCTTTTTCCTGAAGCCCAACCGGGAATGGTTGTTTACCAGGGCAGGGACCGTTCAGCTTTTGTTTATTCTGTTATAGATGAGGTGCCGCATCATATTTATTTCAACCCTTATTCTGCCGAATTTCTTCAGAAAGAAAACCTGGAAGACGATTTTTTTCTAATTGTAGAAGATTTACATATGCATCTCTGGCTTCCGGAGAAAATAGGGAAACAGGTAGTAGGAATTTCTACATTAATTTTCGTTTTCATGCTTATTTCTGGAATAGTGCTTTGGTGGCCGAAAAAGCGAAAAAACTTCAAGAAACGTCTTCAAATAAGATGGGATGCCAAATGGCGCCGTGTAAATTACGACTGGCATAGTATAACCGGATTATATATTTCGCTTCTGGCTTTGTTTATAGCCATTATGGGACTTAGTTTTTCTTATGATTGGATGAATCACGGCCTGTACGACCTGGCAAATCTATGGCAGGAAAAACCGGAAGACCGGTTAAATATTCAAATTGAAGATGCTGAATATTCTGAAAACGCCCTGGATATTGCAATAGTTGAAACCTTAAAACAACGGCCTGAAGATGAAATGTTTTTTGTGTGGGAACAGGGTGGAAGCGCACCAATAACAACAGGATCTTATCCTGAAGCCCTGGATTATGATCACCAATCCAACTTTTATTTTCACCCGGAAACCGGTGAATTATTGAAAAATCATGAATATTCGGCTAAAAGTACCGGGATGAAATTGCAGGAAATGACCTTTGGTTTACATACAGGGCAGTATTTTGATCTACCCGGAAAAATAATCGCATTTTTTCTAAGCTTATTTATAGCCGCCCTTCCCGTTAGCGGATTTATGATTTGGTTTGGTCGTAGGAATAAGAAAAGTAAGCCAAAAGCTTAAAAAAGTATCCAATCAACAATTCCGCCTACAATTGCTATAAAGACGGCCAACCATAACGAGGGGAGAAAACCTTCGGTCTTAAAATCGCTACTAAACTGGTCGGCAATTTCAATGATAATTGCGTAAGCAATAACCCGGGTTATAAATCCTAATCCCAGGAAATAAAAAATCCCGAAAGTAGCTACGTTTAGTAATAAAGTGAGGACCCAACTTAATAAAAAACTCAGCACACCAATAATTAATGCTACAATAATAGCCGTTTTAAAACCGTCTAATTTTACCTTGGGCATTATATTAGCCGCGGCAAGTAAAACCAGGGCATCTATAACAATATGCACTATCCATTGAAGCATGGCTTTCTTTATTTTTTGGTTAGGTTATTTAAAGATAGAAAAAATTAGCCAAAAGATTAAAAGCAATTTTACTCGATAATCGAGATTTTCCTGCTAAATACCCGGAGCTTGACGGTAGTTTACTTAGGATATTTTTCTAAAGTAGTAGGTTGCTGATTGGTAAGAATCTCCCAAATAGCTTTAAAATTAGCCAGTTGTTCGCGGCGTTTAATAGTTTCAGAAGAGGTATATGCAACGGGAGAGGCTTCTAATCCTTTATAGTCGGCATCCAGGTTTTTAGCAATATAAAGACTTCTGGGTAAGTGAAATTTTTGCGTGATTACTATGGCATCTTCGATTTCAAAAACAGATTTTGCCCTAAACATACTATCGTAAGTATCAAAGCCAGAATGATCTAAGATAATATCTTCAGAAGAAACTCCTTTTTTCAACAAATAATTTTTAATGGCATTTACTTCATCATAATCATCGGTTCTATGATCGCCACTCACCAGAAAATTTTCAATCTTATTTAACTTATAAAGTTGGTAAGCAGTTTCTACCCGATCTTCAAGAATTGGAGATAATTTTCCATCAGCATGTACACTAGCGCCAAGAATTATTCCTGTTTTTGCTGAAGGAATCTGGGTGATTTCAGAATAGATTAGGCCAGAAGTTTCTTTTTGCACATAAGCTTCTAATCCAAATATTATAAGGATGCTTATAATAACAAAAAGTGCAAAAGCGAGAATTAGTTTTCTAAACAGCTTCATAAGGCGGCGCCAATTATAAAACGAAGATAAAGAATTATAGTTTACCTATTTGTTTAATTTATTGAGGAAGCTTTATGCATAAAAAGTGATTGATTACCTTTGAAAGTCTTAAAAGAATACTTGAAACATGAGCAATATAAAAGCTTTACAATGGCGTTATGCCACTAAAAAGTTCGATCCGCAAAAAATTCTCTCTATAGAGAAAATAAACATTCTTAAAGAAGCCTTCAATTTAACTGCTACCTCTTATGGCTTACAACCTTTAAAAATGGTTGTGGTGCGCAATAAAGAATTGCAGGAGCAATTAAAAACTGCTTCCTGGGAGCAGCAACAGTTAAACACTGCGTCTCACGTTTTAGTGATTTGTATTGAAAAGAAAGTTGATAAGAATTTTATTGAAAAATACTTTAAAAGGGTAAAACACATACGCGAAACTCCAGATGATATTTTAGATCCTTTTAAAAAATCTTTGGTAAATAGTTTTGAATCTAAAGCTGAAGAAGAAGTGCTCGCCTGGGCACTAAATCAGGCTTATTTAACTTTGGGCACACTTTTAACCGTTTGTGCTACCGAAGAAATAGATGCCTGCCCAATGGAAGGTTTTGAACCCGATAAATATGATGAGCTCTTAAATTTAGGCGAACGCAATTTAAGATCGGTTCTGGTTTTACCGGTAGGTTACCGTGCGGAAGACGATATGTTTTCTGAATTTAAAAAGGTGCGAAGACCTTTAGATGATGTGATTATTGAAGTAAATTAATAATTTACGTATCGGGTAATTTCAAGTCCGTAGCCAATCATCCCAACACGTTTAGTTTGTTGAGAGTTAGAAAGCAACTTGATTTTATGAATTTCCAGATCGTGTAAAATCTGTGCACCAATTCCAAAATCTTTATTATCCATATTAATAGGCGGAGCTTTTACTTCGCCTTTTTTCTGGCGTTCTTTCAGCTCTGCAAGTCGTGGTAACAAATTTAAAGATTGTAATGCAGGATTTATAAAAACAATTGCACCGCGGCCTTCCTCGTTTATTGCCCTAAACATATTATCCAATTTCTTGTCGGCATCATTGGTTAATGTTCCAAGAATATCGTTATTAATTAGCGTAGAGTTTACCCTAACCAGAATTTCTTCATCGTTTTTCCAGCTACCTTTGGTAAGTGCTAAATGAACCTGGTTATTTGTAGTTTGGCGATAAGCTCTTAATCTAAATTTCCCAAAACGGGTATCAAGATCAAAATCTTCTTTCTTTTCAATTAAAGAATCGTGTTGCATTCTGTAAGCCACAAGGGCTTCAATAGAAACAATTTTAAGATCGAATTTCTGGGCAACTTCCATTAACTGAGGGAGCCTTGCCATAGAACCATCTTCATTCATTATTTCTACAATAACTCCTGCAGGTTCAAAACCGGCAAGTCTGGCAAAATCTATAGCAGCTTCGGTATGCCCGGTTCTTCTTAATACGCCACCTTCTTTAGCTTTAAGCGGAAAAATATGCCCGGGACGGTTAAGGTCTATGGGTTTGGTTTCAGGATCTATTAAAGACTGAATGGTTTTAGCCCTGTCTGAAGCCGAAATTCCTGTAGTAACACCCTTACCGCGTAAATCTACCGAGATGGTAAAACCGGTTTCCATAGGATCGGTGTTGTTACTTACCATCATTTCCAGTTTCAGGTTTTTACAACGTTCTTCAGTAATTGGTGCACAAATGAGTCCGCGGCCGTGAGTAGCCATAAAATTGATCATTTCCGGAGTCACTTTTTCTGCGGCGGCAACAAAATCTCCTTCATTTTCCCTGTCTTCATCATCTACCACAATAACAACCTTGCCTTCACGAATATCATCTATTGCTTCCTGAATACTGTGAAGTTTAAGCGGAGTTTGGGTAGTGGTTTCCTGAGCCATGTTATGTGTTATTTTGGGCTGCAAAGATATTTAATCTATTTTTCTTTTCGGCTTAATAATACCAGCTTTTTTAAGAGCTTTACGTATAGGTTCGGTAATATTATCAAAAGCAAAAAGACCCTGGTCTGTAGTAGCCCTATAGGTGAGATAAATTCCTAATGG
Source organism: uncultured Salegentibacter sp. (assembly GCF_963972535.1). Taxonomy (NCBI): domain Bacteria; kingdom Pseudomonadati; phylum Bacteroidota; class Flavobacteriia; order Flavobacteriales; family Flavobacteriaceae; genus Salegentibacter; species uncultured Salegentibacter sp. The sequence goes on along the minus strand of NZ_CAXAVR010000021.1, from coordinate 23,191 downwards.
CAACATAATTAAAGTAGAAAGCCAGGTGGCCAAAAACGGACTTACACTACCATCTTCGGCACTATTTTTAGCAAATATGCCAATAAAGTGATAAGTAAGAAAAAGTAGAACAGCAACAACCATAGGTAATCCCATTCCGCCTTTTCTAATTATAGCGCCTAAAGGGGCACCCACAAAAAATAAGATAATACAGGCAGCGGCCAGTACGTATTTTTCGTGTAGGGCTATTTCAAATTTGTTGATTTGTTTAGTAGAATTTTTTAACTCAGACTTTTTAATATTTAAATGAGAAAGTGCGCCATTGATAGACCCAAGGGAAAGATTAACAATTTGAATAGCCTGGTAGGTATCGTATTCTTCCAGAATTGTATTTTCTATTTCTTTTATAGAATCTGACGGATTAAGATTTACTTCAATTTTATCAAAATCTGTACGCCGGTACATATTTTCGCTAAGATTTCTTTTCTTTTCGTTATGAGCGGTAGAAAATGAATCTATACTTTGCTTGAGTTCAGAAATATTAAGCATTCCCTGGGTGTTACTGTAACTCTCATCTTCCAGGTCTACATTATTAAAATCTGAAAGATCCAGGTTTATGGTGTATTCTTCAAAATAACTCTTGGCAAAAGGTTTATTTCTTCTTTTAGAATAATCTGAAGGTTGAATTTCGTCGTAATAATTACCGTCTTTAAGAATGAGAGAAAGTACCTCGGAATCTGTGCTGCCCATTAATTCGCCTTCTTTGGCCTTCATTACGGTAAAGTTTCCGCTGCGGGCAGTTTTTTTGTGAATAATAACATCGGTTAGATACTGGCCGTTATCTCCACTTTTATCATCAACTTTAATATTTATGGTTCCCAAATCGTTAAAAACCCCTTCGGTAATGGCCATTGCGGGTTTTAATTTGGCAATATTTTTCCTAAGATTTATAGATTTATATTCTGCGGCGGGAATAACATTATTGGCAAAAAAGAATGCAGTAACACTTACTAAAAGAATAAATAAAGTTAAGCTACGCATAGCTCTTTGAAGTGAAATCCCCGAAGATTTCATTGCCGCAAACTCATAATTTTCGGCAAAATTACCAAAAGTCATTATGGAAGTAAGCAGGATAGTAAGTGGTAAAACCAGTGGCACCAGTTTGGGGGAGAAATAGAGAAGGAATTTAAGAATAATTTCAGTATCCAAATCTTTCCCGGCCAGTTCACCTATGTACAGCCAAATGGTTTGGAGTACAAAGATGAACATTAGGATAATAAAAACTGTAAAAAACGTTTTTAGGTAACTGGTGAGTATGTACCGGTCTAATATTTTCAATTTAGTCTAATCTATTGATGTAAAAATCTTCGTAACGATCTTCTTCAAAGGTAAAAAGGTTTTGTGCCAGTTCCTGGTCGGTTTTAAAGCTTTTTACAGTAATAGTTATTTTGGTGTTATTATCCTGGGTTTGGATAAGATTATAAATATGCTTGGTTTGGCTATCTATTCCCAATAGAATATTCTTAACCTCGGCATCACTATCTTTTGGAGTTAATTTTACATATTGAATTTTACGACCATTCAAATTTTGAGCGGCGTCCATTTCATAATTGTAACCTTCTTCATAAAAGGTGAACATTTTTGACGGAGTGATATTATTTTCTTCCTCTTCAACATAGGTAGAAATATTTATCTCTTCGTCTTCAGGAATAATGGTATAAATTTTCTCTCCATCAAACATTTGGGTAGTTCCCATTAAATTTAGTACATATTTTTCTCCTGCAATACTTACATCCCCACGGGTTTCCTGGTTTACATTTGCCGCATTATTTTGTAGAGTGTATTTAAAATCTATCACCATATTGTCATAGCTTTTAACTTTAGAAGAAACTTCTTTTAAAAGGTTTTCAGCTTTTTGAGAATTCTGGGCGTTTAAGCTCAGGGTGAAAACAGCGAGCGTAATTAAAATTAAATTTTTCATCTTAGTAATTAGGTGTATTATTCTTCGTTTAATAATTGATCTAAAGCTGCAAGATCTGTCACTAAAACCTGTCGGGCTTTACTTCCTTCAAAAGGTCCTACAATGCCGGCTGCTTCTAATTGATCTATAATCCTACCGGCGCGATTGTACCCTAATTTTAGTTTACGTTGCAGCAAAGAAGCGGAGCCTTGTTGAGCCGTAACGATCACCTCGGCAGCTTCTCTAAAGAGTTTATCTCTTTCGCTTACATCTATATCAACACCTGTGCCACTATCGTCAGCTTCGTAGGCAGGAAGTTGGTGCGCTTCGGGATATGCCTTTTGCGAACCAATAAATTCGGTTATTTTATCCACTTCAGGAGTGTCTACAAAAGCACATTGTAAACGCTTAAGCTCATTACCCTGGGTAAAAAGCATATCTCCACGACCAATAAGCTGATCAGCGCCCTGGCCATCTAAAATCGTTCTGGAATCTATTTTTGAAGTTACCCTAAAAGCAATTCTTGCCGGGAAGTTGGCTTTTATAATCCCGGTAATTACGTTTACCGATGGTCTTTGAGTTGCAATTATTAAATGAATCCCAATGGCACGTGCCAATTGTGCTAAACGGGCAATTGGGGTTTCTACTTCTTTCCCGGCAGTCATTATTAAATCGGCAAACTCATCTACAACCAGAACAATATAGGGTAAAAATTTATGGCCGTTTTCGGGATTTAATTTTCTTGCTTTGAACTTAACATTGTATTCTTTAATATTACGAACCATTGCGTCTTTAAGCAGCTCGTAACGATTATCCATTTCAATACATAAAGAATTCAGGGTATTTATAACCTTAGTATTATCGGTAATAATTGCATCTCCTGAATCTGGGAGTTTTGCCAGGTAATGTCTTTCAATTTTATTGAAAAGTGTAAGTTCTACTTTTTTAGGATCTACCAGTACAAATTTTACTTCAGCAGGATGTTTGCTGTAGAGTAGGGAAGTAAGAATGGCATTTAATCCAACCGATTTACCCTGGCCTGTTGCCCCGGCCATAAGCATATGAGGCATTTTTGCGAGATCTACCACGAAAGTTTCGTTAGAAATGGTTTTTCCCAGGGCCATTGGTAATTCCATTTCAGCATTTTGGAATTTTGGCGAAGCAATTACAGAACGCATAGAAACAATAGTTGCGTTTTTATTAGGAACTTCAATACCAATAGTCCCTTTCCCCGGAATTGGCGCAATAATACGAATACCCAATGCTGAAAGGGAAAGCGCAATATCGTCTTCCAGGTTTTTAATTTTTGAGATTCTAATTCCGGCTTCGGGAACAATTTCGTATAAAGTTACGGTTGGGCCAACCGTAGCCTTAATTTGAGCGATCTCAATTTTGTAATTTTTAAGCGTATCTACAATACGGTTTTTATGCTCTTCCAGCTCTTCCTGGTCTACCGTAATACCGCCACCATATTCCTGAAGCAACTCCAGGGTTGGGAATTTATAATTACTTAGTTCTAAAGTGGGGTCAAATTCCCCAAAATCTTTCACGATTTTGTTACTAATTTTATCTTCATCCAACTCTTCTTCCTGGGCTGTTTCTACTTCCATTTCTACCTCTTCAGGCTCAACCGGTTTAGGTTTTGGAGTAGGTGCAGGTTTTTCTTCTTTTGGCGGCGTGGTATCCAGTTTTATTTCTGCTGAAGATTTTTCAGCTGGTTTATCATTTTTTGGAATTGATTTTTCTTTCCAGTCGGTTTCTTCTTCTGTTGCTGAAATTTCTTCACCATTAGATTTAAATTCTTTGTTTAGGCTATCTTTTTTAGACTTCAGAAAACTTCCTATTAATTCAGGCGTAAGGTTTAATCTTAAAGTTAGGTAAGCAATAAATAAGAACAACATCAATAAAATTGTTCCGAAGAAACCTAGGTAATCCTGAAGGAAATCGTTCATTTCAAAGCCAATTCGGCCACCCAACAGCGGATTTTCTGCAGCGAAAAAACCGAAAAAAATAGCCAGCCAAAGCATTATTAAAATACCCCAAAACCAGGATTCTCTTAGTTTGGTAGATTTTACGCCAAGAAAAAGATGAAATCCGCTGTAGCTTACTAAAATTGAAAAGATAAAAGCGGCAACGCCAAATCCTTTGTACATAAAAAAGTCGCTAACTGAAGCGCCAAATTTGCTTAGCCAGTTTTTGGTTTCTACTTCACGATTTGAGAATTCGCCAAGCGTGCTTTGGTCTACCTGCCAATTGAATAAAAACGAAATAAATGCAACACTTAAAGCGAGGCCAAATAACATTAAAAAACTGCCTAAAACTACCTTTTGTTGCCGGTTAAGCTTAAAGGAAAATTTAGTCGACTTTTTCCCGGTGTTTGTTTTAGTCCTGGTTTTCTTTTTGGCCATAGATGATTTGTAGGATTTTGAGCAAAAATACAAATTAGCCCGGTCTAAAATAAAGAAAATTGCTTTCAGTTTATGGGATGCTGTTTTGTATGCTTAAACGTTCAAATCTAAGCAATTATTTTTTGAGAAATATAGAGGAAAATCATTCAGCATTTAAACGCCTTAGATTCTGAAAGCTACTGAAGAATATTTTAAAAAATATAAGGAAAGTAAATAAACGCACCAATAATTACCGCAGTTACTGCGGCGATAAATACTGCGCCAGCGGCAATATCTTTAATATGCCCAATTTTACTATGAAAATCTGGATGCACAAAGTCTGCCATTGCTTCAAGACCTGAATTTAGTCCTTCGGCAGTCATTACCAAACCTATAGCTACAAATTGAAACATCCATTCGGTTTTAGTAATATCAAAGAAATACCCGGCAATACACATAATTATTGCGAGCACAAATTGCACTTGTATGCTCTGCTCGTGTTTAAGTAGCAACCAGGCACCTTTAATGGCATAGCCGCCTCCTCTAATTCTTTTTCCGAGGAAACTATCCCGCATTATAACAGGGTTTTAAGAGCAGCCAGGTAATCTGGTTCTTCACCAATTTCAGGAACTTGCTGGCTGTGAATTACATTACCGTTTTCATCTAAAACAATTACTACTCGAGAAAGTAAAGCTTCAAAAGGGCCATCCATAATTTCAAGACCGTAATCTTTTCCGAAGTTTCTATCTCTAAAATCTGATAGGTTAATTACGTTTTCCAAACCTTCATCGTTTACAAAACGCTTTTGAGCGAATGGTAAATCGCGGGAAATACAAAGTACAACGGTATTTTCAAGTTCTGTAGCTCTCTCGTTAAATTTTCTAACTGAAGTTGCACAAACCCCGGTGTCTATACTTGGAAAAATATTAAGAATTACACGCTTTCCTTTAAAATCGTTTAAAGTTGCGGTGCTAAGATCTGCTTTAATGAGGGCGAAATGGGGTGCTCTCTCTCCTTTTTCTGGAAGGTTACCATAGGTGTTAATTTTTTCACCTTTTAATGTTATTTGCGACATGGATGTTTTCTATTAAATTGGATTGATAAATTTAGAACATCTGTTTTAGGGATTTACTAAAATTATCATAAAAACAAAGGGCTGCCTTAATATAAGACAGCCCTTTTTAAATTATAATTAAAACGCGATTTCTAACGGTCTATAGAGCCAACTACTTTCTGCATAAAGTTGTTGCAAGCATCTTTTTCTGGAGTACCTCCATCTATAGAATGCTTTACTTCTACAGCTCCGCATAAGTTCGAGATTAATTCACCTATCACATCCATTTCCTCGTCTTTTACCGAACGATGTTCAGAATAGCTTTCAAGGACTTCTATGGTATGTTCCAGTTTTTGAGCCTCGTTCTCGCGCGCTAAATGTTTAATTACTGGTAACTTCATTTACTAGGTCTTTTAGAGGTTCAAATTTGTTAGTTTGTACCTGATTAACGAAACTTCCGTTTTTAAAAGTAGCAAAAGTTGGAAGGTTATCTACATTTGCCAGTTTTCTGGATTCCGGATATTTCTCAGCATCTACCAATAAGAACGTTGCGTTCTCATTTTCTGAAGCTAATTTCTTGAATTTAGGCTTCATTAATCGGCAGTTACCACACCATCCGGCCATATACTGTACCACAACGGTTTCGTTATCTGAAACTATTTCGTTTAAATTATCTTGTTCAAGTTCTTTTATCATAACAATCTCTTTCCCTTTTTTCTTAGTTTAAGCTTAGGTAAGAAGCAACTCCGTCTCTATCGGCATTCATTGCGTCTTTACCTTCTTCCCAGTTTGCAGGACAAACCTCACCTTTTTCCTGTACGTGAGTGTAAGCATCTACAAGTCTTAAGAATTCCGCTACGTTTCTGCCAAGTGGCATATCATTTACACCTTCGTGAAAGATTTTACCTTCTTCATCAATAAGGTAAGTAGCACGGTAAGTTACATTGTCTCCTTCTAGAGTAACATCTCCGGTTTCTTCATCATAAGATTCTCCGGTAATATCTAGAATTCCAAGACGAGAGCTTAAGTTTCTGTTAGAATCTGCAAGGATTGGATATTTAACGCCTTCAATTCCTCCATTATCTTTTGGAGTATTTAACCAGGCAAAATGTACTTCTGGAGTATCACAAGAAGCTCCAACTACCATTACATTTCTTTTTTCAAATTCTTCAGCAGCTTTTTGGAAAGCGTGTAATTCTGTAGGGCAAACAAAGGTGAAATCTTTAGGGTACCAGAATAACAATACTTTCTTCTTGTTTTTCTGAGCTTCTTCCAAAATATTTAGTTGAAAGGTATCACCCATTTCATCCATTGCGTTTACGCTTAAATTTGGAAATTTTTTTCCTACTAATGACATATTAATTCTGTTTTTTATTGGTTTAACTTACATTGTAATTCTTGTGCAAATTTAAGGAAAGTTTCCCCTTAAAAAAGTTATTGAAATTTTAAAATACTATACAATAATAAGTTTTGCTTATTGCTATTGCAAAACTAAATAGAGAGGTTTTATTTAAGAGTTGTTTTACCAGTAAAAACAGGGGTTTTAAGCAGTTTGGGTTTTAGGAGATTCGCTTAATTCCTTGATTTTTATGGTAAAAGCAGCAAAAAGCAGGGTCATAAACGGACTCAGATAATTAAAGAAAGCATAGCCGGCATAACTAAGGGTTGGTACACCCAAAACCCCACTGTGATACGCCCCGCATGTATTCCACGGAATTAATACTGAAGTAACCGTCCCCGAGTCTTCTAAAGTTCTACTCAAATTTTCTGGAGCAAGACCTTTATCGCGGTAAGCTTTAGCAAACATTTTTCCCGGAACTACAATCGCTAAATATTGATCTGAAGCAGTAGCGTTTAAAGCCAGACAGCTAAAAACCGTACTGGCAAATAAACCAAAGGTGGTATGGAATAAATTTAATAAAGCCTTACTAATTCTGGCCAGTGCACCAATAGCTTCCATAATTCCGCCAAAAACCATGGCACAAATAATTAGCCAGATTGTACCTAACATTCCCGCCATTCCGCCGGCAGAAAACAAATCGTTTAAGTTTTCATTATCGGTTTCAACTGCAGTTTCTACAGTTATTGCCTGCATAACGCCCCGGTAACCACTAACAAAATCCAGGTTTGTGGTACCGGCAATTTGCGCTACAATTTCGGGCTGAAAGAATAGGGCAGCAGCTGCACCAAGAAGGGTTCCCAATAATAAAGCGATTAATGGAGAAGTCTTTTTTACAATTAATGCGATAACAATTATGGGTACTAAAAATAACCAGGGAGATATTCTAAAAGAATTTTCTATGGAAGCAAGAATAGCAGAAGTATCGGTAGTTCCCGAGGTATCTAAATTCAATCCAATAATTACAAAAATAATTAGGGTTATGGTGACCGTGGGAACGGTGGTAAGGGTCATATATCTAATATGCGTAAACAAATCGGTTCCAGCCATTGCCGGTGCAAGGTTGGTAGTATCGCTTAAAGGTGATAATTTATCTCCAAAATAAGCCCCGGAAAGAATTGCTCCCGCTGTCATCCCTACCGAAATTCCTAAAGCTTCCGCAATTCCTATTAAGGCAATACCTACCGTGGCTGATGTTGTCCAGCTACTTCCTGTCGCGACTGAGATTACAGCACAAATTATGACACACGCGGCGAGAAAGATTGTAGGATTTAAAATTTGTAATCCGTAGTAGATCATTGTGGGAATAATTCCCGAAATAAGCCAGGTTCCTGCTAAAGCACCAACCATTAATAGAATAAGAATTGCCCCGGCTGTACTTTGAATATTACCGGCAACCTCATCTATCATTTTATCGTATTCTACATTGTTAAAATATCCAACAATAGCTGCAACAGCACCTCCAAGTAACAAGACAAACTGGTTTGAACCGCTTAATGAATCGTCTCCAAAAATAAACACATTAAAGGCCAGCATTGCGATAAGCGCAAAAACAGGAATTAATGCAGGCCAAATACCGAGTTCTTTATTGGTAGGAATTTGTTTGGTTTGAGACGGGTCTTGGTTTTCCATTAAAGCTTGAAGTATATGTAAAAACCTTATCAAAAAAGGTTTTCGGTTGAATTTATTTTAATCAGATTTTTCTATTCGCCTGTAATTTTACGATTTTACAGGAAAATGAGCAAGTTTTCTATAAAACTATAAATTGATTAAAATTTATATCCAACTCCAAGTTGAATTCCAAAGGTGGTAAGTTTTTGATGGAAATTTTTTTCTTCAAAAGGAATTACTGCATACCTTCTAAAATTAGGGTTTACATAAATATTGAAATTATTAAACGCATATTTGGCGCCTAATCCAAAACCAACACCAATTCCCGCCTGTGGATCTACAGATTCACTTTCTGAGCCTTGAAAATCCATTACAGGACCGCCATTTACAAAGAAATAATCCAGGAAATTATAATTAGCAAAAATAGGGATAGAAGTGGTTTGTAATTCTTCAGAGCGCGTAGTTTGTTCGGGCATTGGTGCTGAGGTAATGAGCACATCATCACGCCAGTAGTTTAGTCCGGTTTCCAGGGATAGGTTATCGGTTACAGAAAGTAAATATCGAAATCCGAATTCGTAAGAGTTTTCAATGTCAGCGCTTCCGCCTCCGGTAATTTCTTCACTTCTTAATAAATCGCTGTTAGTAAACCCGAAATAAAGCCGAACTTCATTTTGAGTTTGTGCAAAAGCACAAAGGCTAAAAAATAGGATGAATAGAGGGAGTAGTAGTTTTTTCAAAGTTTTATTTTTTGTGAATATACAAAAAAGAGAAAGTCCGAAAATGTTATCACCCTTAAACGATTTTATTTTCGGACTTTCTTCTTTATTAAACCATCTCCTCATCCATTATACCCACTTCAGCCATACAGGATTTCATCATTTTATAAGTTCGTTCTATATCATTATCCAAACCAATAGAAAAACGAATAAGTCCGTTGCTTAGGCCCATTTCTTCCTGCTCTTCGATTGGGATTTCAGAAGATGTGGAGCTTCCGGGTGCGCTAAACAGGGTTTTGTAAAAACCTAAACTTACGGCAAGGTAACCAAGGTTTTTTTCCTGCATTAGTTCCATTAGCGCGTTGGCTTTATCCAGGCTACCCACATCTACGGTCAATAAACCACCAAAACCGTAATCTTCATTCATCATCTTTTTAAAAGTTTCGTGGCCGGGATGTGTTTTTAATCCGGGGTAAACCGTTCTTAAGCCGTCCTCCTGGAATTTTTTAGCCAAAAACATAGCATTATGGCTATGCTGTTTTATCCTAATATGGAGTGTTCTTAAATTTTTTAAAACCGAAGCCGCTCGCATGCTGTCCATTGTTGGACCAAGTAACATATTAGCACCATCGTTAACACTACGAAGCGCGTTGATGAAATCCTGACTTCCGCAGGTAACGCCACCAACCGTATCACTGCTACCATTAATGAATTTAGTTAGACTATGGATTACCACATCGGCTCCCAATTCTTTCGGACTAATAGAAAGTGGTGAAAACGTATTATCTACCACGAAAGTGAGTTGATGCTTTTTGGCGATTTTTGCTAAAGCTTCAAGATCTGCAACTTCTAAAAGCGGATTACTTACCGATTCGCAGTAAAGCACTTTGGTATTTTTGGTGATGGCAGCTTCAACGCTTTCAAGATTTGTAATATCTACAAAAGAGGTTTTGATATTAAACTTCGGAATAAAATTCTTCATAAACGCATAAGTTCCACCGTAAACAGTTCGGCTGGAGACAATATGATCGCCGGCCTGGCACAGCTGAAGCAGGGTAGAAGTGATAGCGCCCATCCCGCTGGCAGCTACATTTGCGGTTTCGGTACCTTCCATTGCGGCAAGGGCTTCACCCAAATATAAATTTGAAGGTGAAGAATGCCTGGAATAAAGGTAGCAACCCTCTGAGTTTCCTTCAAACGTATCGAACATGGTTTTTGCCGAAAGAAAAGTGTAAGTAGAGGAATCGGAAATTGAAGGATTTACTCCTCCAAATTCGCCAAAATACTGAAGGTCCTGGATATTATCTGCAGGTTGATATTTCATCTTTATCAAATTTATAGTTCTCTCAAAAATACACACTAATAGAACTAAAATCAATGGGTATGGTTTAGTTCGGTAAATAAAACTATATATGTGATATTTATTAGATTTATAATCATTAATTGCTTATTTTAGTAATTAAGCGTAGAAAAATTTTCTTTATGAAATTAGACCAAAAAGATCTGCATATTCTAAAACATCTTCAGCAGGATAGTAAAATGACTAATAAAGAGATTTCCAACAAGCTGAAACTTTCGGTTACTGCGGTTTTTGAAAGAATTAAACGCCTGGAACGGGAAGGGGTGATTTCTAAATATGTGGCACTTGTTTCACCAGATAAAGTGGAAAAGAATTTTATGGTTTTTTGCCAGATAAAACTTATTCAGCATTCCCGGTCTTATTTAACGAAATTTGAAAGTGAGGTTACAAAACTTACTGAAGTTTTGGAATGCTATCACGTGAGTGGGGAATATGATTATATCCTGAAAGTTATTGTAAAAGATATGGAAGCTTACCGTGAATTTATGGTGACCAAACTCACTAATTTAGATCACATTGGTAGTACTCAAAGTACTTTTATTATAAGTCCGGTGAAAAGTACTACAGCTATACCTTTATAGTATTTTAGTTAAATTATTATTAAAAACAACAATAAGATCACAAAATATTTAAAATAGTTTACAGGAAGTAAGTTTTAATTGAATAGTATTTATTTTTACTTTAAGAAGTGCTTTCTTGAAATCTATAAATAATTGAATATTAGTAAAATATAAGATTTTTTTAGCTTCTGTTTTCATTTAATAATTCTTCAGTTTTTCTCTCCAAATATCAGTGTTAGAAGCTCTTTCTAATTGGTTTTCAGTAAGAAAGCCGTATGAAATAAGAAAATAATATTGTATATTAACAAGCATCGAAAAAAAGTGGGGCTTTTATTTATTCCTTCTCGCTTTTTGTATGTTTTAGATTAACCATTCAACTGAACAACCAAATATTTTATGACTGAAGAGCAAACTAAATCTCAGCAGCTCCTTGACAGGAGAAAAAACATTGTCGCCAACGGAGTTGGTGTTTTCAATACAGCCACAGTTAAAAAGGCAAAAGGTGCAATAATTACCGATGTAGACGGAAAAGAACATATAGATTTTGCCGGGGGGATTGGTGTGGTAAACGCAGGCCATTGTCCCGAACCTGTTGTGAAAGCTATACAGGAACAGGCTGAAAAGTACTTACATACCAGTTTTAACGTGGTGACCTATGAGTCTTATATTCAACTCTGTGAAGAACTGGCTGAAATTCTTCCGCATGGAGAGAAAACCAAAGCTATGCTTATTAGCACGGGCGCAGAAGCCGTAGAAAATGCCATTAAAATTGCCCGGCAGGCCACAAAAAGACCCGCGGTAATTTGTTTTACCGAGGCATACCACGGACGTACGCTTATGGGAATGAGTCTAACCAGTAAAGTGAACTACAAATTTTCTTCGGGGCCATTTGCTCCGGAAGTTTACCGAATTCCCTTTCCCAATTTTTACAAATATCACGGTACCCAAAGTATGGAGGAGTTTGTAGAGACAGAGTTAAAGAGACTTAAGGAAAGCGCCCATAGTATGGTAGATATAAATAGCGTTGCTGCTATTATTGTTGAGCCAATTCAGGGAGAAGGTGGGTTTAATCCAATTCCGCAGAAATACCTGGAAGGCTTGCGTTCCTTTTGTGATGAACACGGAGTTTTATTAATTTTTGATGAAATTCAAAGTGGTTTTTGCCGTACAGGCCATTGGGCCAGCTGGCAGCATTACGGTGTACAACCAGATATTAGCACTTATGCAAAATCTATGGGCTCCGGGCTTCCTATTGCCGCTGTGCTTGGAAGAGCTGAAATTATGGATGCTGCTGAACCGGGAACCATTGGTGGCACTTATATTGGGAGCCCCGTTTGTTGTGCAGCCGCCCTTGCCACTATTCAATTAATGAAAGATGAAAACCTAAACGAGCGAGCAATCTATATAGGTAAGCTCATTACTGAAAGAATGGAAAATTTCAGGAAAGAATGTCCTGAAATTGGTGATGTAAGAGGATTAGGTGCTATGATTGGAATAGAATTTATTAAGGATAACGACCCCGGAAAACCCCATACAGAACTTTGTGCTAAAATTGTAAAAGGATGCGCAGAAAATGGTTTAATACTTATAAGCGCAGGTACCTTTAAAAATGTAATAAGAATATTATGCCCTCTTGTAATCACCGATGAACAATTAAATAGTGCCCTGGATATTCTTGAAAATCAAATAAAAAAGCATACCTAAATTTTTTCAAACTGAATTTTCTAAAAATAAGATACAGTGACACTTTTGTGCTCATTTTTGAATTAAATTAATTAGTAGTTGTTTGATAATAAACTAAATACATAAAATCCGTGAAAATATTTTCTACGGGTAATAAGAAATAAAAATATATGAATCCATTTGCAATAGCAGGAATACAGATGAAAGTTTCGGCAGTCGCCTTAAATGTCGAGATGATGAAGTTGAAACTTGATATTACCATGAGCCTTTACCCCTGGGTAGATATGGTAGTTTTTAGTGAATTATGTGGCTACGGCCCTTTAACTCATAATGCACAGGAAATACCGGGAGATTTTGAAAAAGAGATGCAGGCCGCAGCTAAAAAACACGGGGTGTGGTTATTACCGGGTTCTATATTCGAAAAAAGCGAAGGTAAAATTTATAATACCGCTACAGTAATAAACCCTCAGGGGGAAATTGTTACGCGTTATCGCAAAATGTTTCCTTTTTATCCTTACGAAGTAGGAGTAACTCCGGGTTCTGGTTTCTGCGTTTTTGACGTCCCGGGAGTGGCAAAATTTGGTATATCTATTTGTTACGATATGTGGTTTCCCGAAACTGTGCGTACCCTCGCAGTTATGGGAGCCGAAGTAATTTTACACCCCACCATGACTGGTACTATAGACAGGGATATAGAATTATCAATTGTAAGGGCTATGGCCGCGGTGAATCAGTGTTATTTCTTTGATGTTAACGGACTGGAATCAGGCGGAAATGGAAGATCACTGGTTTGTGGACCCGATGGCCGGGTAATTTACCAGGCCGAGGGCAACGAGGAAATTTTTCCGCTAGAACTCAATATTAATAGGGTAAAAAGAAGCCGGGAGCTAGGAGTTTTACGACTGGGACAACCATTAAAAAGTTTTAGAGATCATATAGGTGATTTCAATATTTATCAAAAAGGCACTCAATTGCCGTATCTCAATTCCCTTGGGCCACTTATAAAGCCTACGAGATTAGATAATCTTGCCAAGTTAAAAATGAAAGAACACGAATATGAACCACCTGAAAATCCTACAGGATATAAAGGTTTTGGAGCATAATTAAAAAACAGGAACTATGGGAGGAACATCACAAAAGAAGAAAAAAGAAAAACAGGAAGAAACGCTAAAGGATTTTATTAGCTGGTTTGAAATTCCTGCAATTAATTTCCAGCAGGCGGTAGATTTTTATAACCGTATTTTTAATATGGATATGGAAACTCAATTTGACGGAAATTATGCGATGGCATTTTTCCCGGCAGAAAAGGGGATTGGAGGGGCCATTGTTACAGGTCCAAATTCTATTCCGGGAATAATAGGGCCCTTGCTTTATCTCAATGCCGGCAAAGATCTAAACCGTATTTTAAATAGAGTTGAAGCAGCCGGGGGAAGAATCGTGATGACCAAAACCCTGATTAATCCTGAATCGGGTTATTTTGCCATTTTCATAGATTCTGAAGGGAATAAACTCGCTTTACACTCAAAAGAATAATTATGCCAGAGAAAAAATTAGATAGTGCACATTATTATAATATCGCTCAATGTAGAGTAGAATCCTGGAACACCTTAAAAAGTGAGTCGACTAAACTTCATTCTTCCCCTCGAGGCTCAGAAGATGAAAAAAAACATAAGAAAAATCTTCGGCAACTACTCAAGGAATTGGAGGGTGTAGAATGCTTTTTCGCATTTCCGGGTTTATCCTGTATAGATACGCTACGCGAAATGTTAGATAGGCAGGAACATACTGCGGCTTCCCATAAAATAGCAGAAATTACAAAGAACCTGGTAAGTGATCGGTATAGAAGCAATCCAGATTTTTTGGAAGATGAAGATCCAGGAGCAGACCTTACCGATAAAGGAGAATATACCGAGGTGGCCAGGAAAAATTATTTTGAAGTCATGTTTGTGGAAGATATTTCCCAGGCAGAAGAAAATAAACTTAGGCACGACCTAAAAGAAATGCGCCTTTCTAATGAACAATTTGCGTATGGAATTGTGGTACAACGTTCTTTTGAAGATGCTTTAATTGCGCTTCAGTTTAATTTTAATATCCAGGCGGTTGTAATTCGCTATGCGCCTCCTTATCATTCAAAAAAGATTACTCCGGTAATCAAACCTTTTATTCAGAATATTTTAAAATTGAAATATGGTTACAAACCGCCTACCGAGTTAGGTCCAATTTTAGGAACTATGGTAAAAAAATTCAGGCCAGAACTGGATTCTTACTATGTTACCGATACTGCTTTAAGTAATTTAAAAGATAGCACTTTAAAAACCTTTAGAAGAATTTTTTATAGAACCGAAGATTTACAGGAATTACATCTTACCGTGATTAGGGGAATAAGCGAACGCTATGAAACTCCATTTTTTTCGGCCTTAAAAGATTATAGTAAAAAGCCTACCGGAATTTTTCACGCCATGCCAATTTCACGAGGAAATTCGGTTTTTAAGTCAAGATGGATCAACGATTTTGGAAATTTTTACGGTCGAAATATGTTCCTGGCAGAAACTTCTTCTACCACGGGAGGTTTAGATTCTTTATTGCAACCAACCGGTTCGCTTAAAAAAGCGCAGCAAAAGGCCAGCGATGCCTATGGTTCCAGAAATACATATTTTGTAACCAATGGTACTTCTACCGCCAATAAAATAGTAGTGCAGGCCCTGGTTAAACCTGGAGATGTGATTTTAATAGACCGGGATTGCCATAAATCGCATCATTATGGCTTGGTGTTAGCAGGGGCTTATCCTGTTTATCTTGACTCTTATCCTATAGAAGAATATTCTATGTATGGTGCAGTACCGCTAAAACAGATAAAAGAAAAATTACTTCAGTTAAAAAAAGCAGGAAGGTTAAGTTTGGTGAAAATGCTGTTGTTAACCAACTGCACGTTTGACGGACTTGTTTACAATGTTGAAAAAGTTATGCAGGAAGTTCTGGCCATTAAACCAGATATGATCTTTCTATGGGATGAAGCCTGGTTTGCGTTTGCCGGTTTTACCTACAATTATAAGCAACGTACGGGGATGTTCGTAGCTCAAAAGCTATTCAATAAATACCAAAGCGACAGTTACCGGGAAGAATACAACGCGCATATTAAAGGACTGAAAAAGAATGAAATACCGAGCCTTCCAAATCCAGATGAGGTTAGAATAAGGGTTTATTCTACGCAGAGTACCCATAAAACACTTAGTAGTTTCAGGCAGGGTTCTATGATCCATATTTGGGATGAAGATTTCCGTAAAAAAAGTGAAAATACATTTATGGAAGCCTACATGACGCATACTTCTACTTCTCCTAATTACCAGATGCTTGCCTCGTTGGATGTGGGTAGAAGACAGGTGCAATTTGAAGGCTATGAGCTGGTAGAAAAAAGTATAGAATTAGCTATGGTCTTAAGAGCAAAGATTAACGACCATCCAAAACTGAAGAAATATTTTGATGTTTTAACCATAGGAAATTTTATTCCGAAGCAACATCGTAAATCGGGCATAAAGGAATATTATAATTCAAAGGAAGGTTGGAACAGGATGGAAACCGCCTGGGAGCAGGATGAGTTTGTTTTAGATCCAACCAAAATCACCTTGCATATAGGTAGAACGGGTGTAGACGGAGATACTTTTAAGAACCGATATTTAATGGATAAATTTAATATTCAGATTAATAAAACTTCCCGAAATACGGTTTTGTTTATGACGAATATTGGAACCACAAGGGGGAGTGTAACTTATTTAACCAACGCATTATTAAAAATAGCCGATGAGTTGGATCAGGAATTCAAAACCCTGAGCCAGAAAGAGGGAAACAATCGTAGGGATAGAATTAAATCTTTAACCGAAGATTTCCCGCCCTTACCAGATTTTAGTTATTTCCATCATTCATTTCAGGCCGTTCCTGGAGTTCCGGGCGGTAATATTAGAGAAGCATTTTTCCTCGCTTACAACGAAGAAAATTATGAATATATGCCGTTAACCGATTGTTTGCCGGCGATGGAAGAAAACCGCATCCTCGTAGCATCATCTTTTATAATTCCTTATCCACCGGGATTTCCGGTGCTTGTTCCCGGGCAGGTAGTAAGCAAAGAAATAATAAGATTTCTTACGGCATTAGATGTTTCTGAAATTCACGGCTACCGGGCAGATCTCGGCCTAAGAATTTTTAAGGATAATGTGCTAAATCGGCAGAAAACAGTGAGTTCTATGGGCTCGATGGGGAACAATTCGAAGAAAAAGGTCACTAACTTAAAAAATTAAAATTATGGAATCTAAAAAACCAAAATCTTCCAATAAAAAGGTAGTAACAAATACAAAAAAAACAACGCCTGAAAAAGAACCGGTTTCCCCGGAACGAAGCGCGAAAAAAGACCGAAAATTAAAGGTTACCGAAGAAAAGCCATTAAAAGGAAAGAAATCTGTGCCTTTAGATTCTACGGCGCAGCAAGGTAAAGCACCGGGTTCTTCTTCAGCAAAAAAGAAAAAAGCTGCTAAAACTTCGAGTGCTAAAAAGCCTAAAACTACTACCACCACAAAAAAAGAAGTAGGAGGCACTAAGGCCACCGGTAAAAAATTAGCTACCAATGCTCCAAGACAATATAAAAGCAAGAATGCGCTAGAGGGAGTATCAGATATTCGAAGATCTTTTCACAAAAACGAAGAACCTTTATATTTTATAAGCGCCACAAATTTTAATCTTTTAGGTGCCGATGAGTGGATTAAAGGATTCAAATTTATCTGCCATATAGAATGTTTTGATGGTCTTCACCCTAATGTTTTTTCGCCAAAAACCGAAATTCCTCATGATGATTTTGAAGGAATAGAAGACATTAATAATTACCTATTACAACATCCTGAAGTTCAGGATTATCTAAAAACGCGTTCTGTAAACGGAAAAGCAGGGAAAGCGATGTTTCTTATGTTTAATGAAAAAACGGAAGAACTTGCAGAAAAATTAGGCCTGGAAATTATGTTTCCAAAAGCTGAAATGCGAACTTTTCTTGATAACAAAGTAAATACTAATCGTATTGCAGAAAAAGCAGGAGTGGCCTGTGTACCTTATGTGCTTACCAAAGTAGATAATTACGAACATCTCAGAGAAGTTTCAAATCACCTGGGAAATGAGCTGGTAATTCAGACTCCTTTTGGCGATTCGGGCCATACTACTTTCTTTATTTCTAATGAAGAAGAATACCAAAAACACGCTGACGAAATTGAAAAAGAAGAAGAAGTAAAGGTAATGAAGCGCATTCGTTGCCGTGGTTCTGCCATAGAAGCTTGTGTAACCAGGCATGGAACTATCGTAGCTCCGCTTATGACAGAACTTGTAGGCTTTAAAGACCTTACTCCATATGAAGGCGGTTGGTGTGGTAACGAGATTTATCCTAATGCTTTTACGCCCGAGTTAAGAGATAAAGCGATAGAATATACCCAATTATTCGGAAATCAATTACGGGAAGAAGGTTATAAAGGATATTTTGAACTAGATTTCTTAATAGATCAGGATAATGGAGAGATCTATTTAGGAGAACTAAATCCACGGGTAACAGGAGCAAGTTCTATAACCAATCACGCGGTATTTGCCCTGGCAGATGCACCATTATTCGTTTTTCATATTCTGGAATGGATGGATATTGATTATGATCTTGATATAGAAGCTATAAACAACCGTTGGGCCCGCCAGGAAAATATAGATAGCTGGAGCCAGCTTATTATAAAGCATACCGAAGATACCATAGAATATGTGACAAATGCACCAAACTCTGGTATTTACAGAATGTATGATACCGGCCATATTCAGTTTGACAGGATGGATACTCACCGTAGGGCAGTGGAAAATGAAAATGAAGCGTTTTTCTTACGAATAACCCGAAAAGGAGATTATTTATATGAAGGTGCAGATATGGGAATTCTGGTAAGCCGCGGGCGTATGATGACCGATGATTTTAGGCTCAATAACAGGGCTAAACACTGGATTAAAGCTATTAGAGCACAATACACTTCTGAAATGGTAGAAGACAAGAAAAAGCCAAAATTATCAGGAACTTTAACTAAATAATATGGGAGGAATTTGTTGGATTAAAAGGAAATAAAACTACTTTGCCACAGTAATAAATCAATATTATTTAAAAACCATTCTAAATGCAGTTACATTTTAATGCTATTTCAGAACCCGGAAAACCGGGTTCCAAATGGCAAAAATTATATAATACTCACTGGACCGCTTATAAAAGTTGGCTTAAATCAAAAGGAACAACAAATTATCCAGATCTTAAAACCTCACAGAAAGCACTTAAAAAGTATATGCCAGAGATGTGGCCTACTTATCAGCGCTTATGCAAATTAGTGAAAGGCGATAAGGTAGCCGCAAGATTTTTAACAGGCTTTCAGCCTCCTGCTTATATAAGTGGCTGCTCACAGGCGGTTACTACAGGCAAAGATATTCAGTTGGTTAGAAATTACGATTTTCATCCAGATCTTATGGAAGGAACTCAATTGCTAACCTCCTGGAATGGCAAAAAAGTAATCGCTACCAGCGATTGTCTTATTGGGGTTGTAGACGGAATGAATGAAGATGGCCTGGCCATTTCTCTCACTTTTGGAGGTAGAAAAGAGGTAGGAGTAGGTTTCGGGATTCCGTTTATTTTGCGTTACGTGTTAGAATTTTGTAGCAATGTAGATGAAGCTGTAGCTGCTTTAATCAGAATTCCTTCTCATATGTCTTACAATGTAACTGTAGTGGACAGGACCGGAAAGTTTAAAACCGTACAACTGGCGCCAGATAAAGCACCACTGGTTACTAATGCGGCTTTTACTACCAATCATCAGGAAACTATAGACTGGCCAGAAAACGCTGCATTTAATAAAACCCAGGAACGCTCTTCTTTTCTGAAAAAAATTCTATCAGAAAAAAATATAAATTCTGTACGAGTAGCGGATGCTTTTCTTAAAGCTCCGTTATATAATACAAAATTCAAGGAAGGTTTTGGAACTTTATTTACTTCGGTTTACCGTCCTTTAGAAGGAAAAGTAGAACTTCGTTGGCCTGAAACTTCAGTACAGCAAAGTTTTGAAAACTTCCAGGAAGTTTATAAACTAATAAATTACGAACCTGCCCAGGTGGCTACTGAATGGTGGAATCAGCAGGAGGTTGAAGTGGCTCAAACAGTAGAAGATCCGTTTGAAGAGCAATATGCTGAAAATGTAGATTGGCAGGAAACTGTTACCGAAATTATGGTTAATGCTATGGCTAAGGCTCACCCATCAACAAATGAGCGAGATCTTGAAAAATTAAGAGAAAAAATAATTAATAATGGAGAAGTATCCTGGCAGGCAGTAGCCGGTTTCTGGAGTAAAATGGGAACAGGCTACGCCCAATCCTGGAGGAGTTAGGCATTTCTGTTAAACAATTTTCTATTAAACCTGGTGCTATAAATAAAGGATATCTCCTATTTATTTCACCAGGTTTTTTAGTTAAAAATTCTTCGGAGTAATTTTAATTTAATACTCCATAAAAAATAAAATACAATGGAATTTTATAGCACAAATCCCTACAATGGGGAACAAGTTGGAAAATATACGGCTAAGACGGAAAAGGAAACCATAGAGGTTTTAAATAATTCTGGAAAGGCTTTTAAAGAATGGAAGAAAACATCGCTTTCTTACCGAACCGACCTTTTAAAAAAAGCCGGACAGGTTTTAAGGGATAATATAGAAGAATATGCACGTATGATTACCCAGGAAATGGGAAAACCCATTTCTGAATCTAGAGCCGAGGTTAACAAATGCGCCTGGGTTTGTGATTATTATGCTGAAAATGCTGAAGAATTTCTTGCTTCAGAAGAAATAAAAACAGATGCAACTCATAGTTATGTAAGGCACGATCCCTTGGGTAGTGTTTTTGCTATTATGCCCTGGAATTTCCCATTCTGGCAGGTTTTTAGGTTTGCCGCACCAACTCTTACTGCCGGGAATACCGGGATTTTAAAACACGCTCCCAATGTTTTTGGTTGTGCTATAAAGATCGAAGAAGTTTTTGAAAAAGCAGGATATCCAAAAGGTGTTTTTCAGAATTTAATTGTACACCACGATCAAACCGAAATGATTATTGCCCACGAGGCTGTGCAGGCGGTTACTTTAACGGGGAGTGAAGCTGCAGGATCTGCAGTAGCACAGCTTTCGGGAAAATATATTAAAAAAAGTTTACTGGAGTTGGGAGGAAATAATTCCTTTATTGTTTGGGAAGATGCTGATATTGACCGTGCTGTAAAAACAGCGGTTTCTGCCAGGATGTTAAACTGCGGACAAAGCTGTATTGCAGCGAAACGTTTTATTCTTCTGGAAGGGATTTACGATGAATTTGTTTCAAAATTTAAGGTTGCAGTAAACGAATTAAAACCCGGAGACACTATGGAAGATGCTACGCAGGTTGGTACGCTGGCGAGGAAAGATTTGGCAGATCAACTTCAAAACCAGGTCAAAAGATCTTTAGAAGAGGGAGCTGAGTTGCTACTTGGCGGAGAGCAGGATAACTGTTTTCATCAACCCACTATCCTTGGGAATGTAAAGCCGGGAATGGCTGCTTTTGACGAAGAAACATTTGGCCCACTTGCAGCAATTATTAAAGCAAAAAGCATAGAAGAAGCATTTGAACTTTCAGAAAAATCAAAGTTTGGTTTAGGAACAACGGTTTTTACCAAAAACATAGAAAAAGCTATGGAGATGGCGGGCCACGTCAGTGAAGGGGCTTATTTTGTAAATGAACTGGTAAAATCTGATCCCAGGCTTCCCTTTGGCGGAACCAAAAGATCTGGGTATGGCAGAGAGCTTGCAAAAGAAGGAATGATGGAGTTTGTTAATAAGAAAACAGTTTATGTTAAAGCCTAAATCATAATTTTATGAACATTGGTCATTGCCCTGAATAGTTGTACTTTTGTGTTTACTTTGTCAAAAAATCAACATAAAATATAGAATTATGAGTAAATATGATGTTGCAGTTATAGGTTCGGGCCCCGGAGGATATGTGGCCGCTATACGCTGCGCGCAACTGGGAATGAAAACTGCTATCATAGAAAAATATTCAACCTTGGGTGGAACCTGCCTTAATGTAGGTTGTATTCCAAGTAAAGCTTTGCTGGATTCTTCACATCATTATCACGATGCGGTAAAACATTTTGAAGAACACGGAATTGAAATTCCCGGGGAAGTAAAAGTTAATCTTGAGAAAATGATGGAACGTAAATCTTCGGTGGTAAGTCAAACTTGCGACGGAGTAAAGTTCCTGATGGATAAAAATAAAATTGATGTTTTTGAAGGTGTAGGCTCTTTTAAAGATAAAACCCACATTAATATTGAGAAAAACGATGGTGAAACCGAAACCATTGAAGCTGCGAAAACCATTATAGCTACAGGTTCAAAACCTGCAAACCTTCCGTTTATCGAGTTAGATAAAGAAAGAATTATCACTTCTACCGAGGCTTTAAAGCTTAAGGAAATACCCAAGCACATGATTGTGATTGGTGGCGGAGTGATCGGCCTGGAATTAGGTCAGGTTTATCGCCGTTTGGGAGCTGAGGTTACCGTGGTAGAATTTTTAGACCGAATTATACCTACAATGGATAGCGCACTGTCTAAAGAACTTCAAAAAGTACTGAAGAAGCAAGGCGTAAAATTCCATACTTCTACCAAAGTGAAATCGGTAGAGCGTAAAGGAGACGAAATCATTATTAAAGCTGACGATAAGAAAGATAAGGAAGTAGAATTTAAAGGAGATTACTGTCTTGTTTCTGTAGGCCGTAAACCTTTTACTGATGGGTTAAATGCCGATGCTGCCGGGGTTAAAGTGACCGATAAAGGAATGATAGAGGTAAACGAAAATTTACAAACCAATGTAGATAATATTTATGCAATTGGCGATGTGGTTCGTGGTGCAATGCTGGCTCATAAAGCCGAAGAAGAAGGAACTTTTGTTGCTGAAACTATCGCCGGTCAAAAACCGCATATAGATTATAACCTAATTCCGGGTGTTGTTTATACCTGGCCAGAAGTTGCTGCGGTAGGGAAGACCGAAGAAGAACTTAAAGAAGAAGGAATAAAGTATAAAGAAGGAAAATTCCCAATGCGTGCTCTTGGACGTTCCAGAGCGAGTGGAGATACAGACGGATTTGTAAAAATTCTAGCCGATGAAAAAACCGATGAGGTTTTAGGCGTGCATATGATTGGTGCTCGTACCGCCGATCTTATTGCTGAAGCTGTAACTGCAATGGAATATAGAGCATCTGCTGAAGATATTGCCAGGATGAGCCACGCTCACCCAACTTATGCTGAAGCCGTTAAGGAAGCCGCTCTTGCCGCAACCGATAATCGTGCGCTACACGTATAATTTTTGAATTAAATTTTATATAAAAATGGCTGTTTGATATAATTTTTAAACAGCCATTTTTTATTTTAT
>NZ_CAXAVR010000020.1:0-34370 GCF_963972535.1 uncultured Salegentibacter sp. | reverse complement strand
GTCAATTTGTTCGCGGGTAAATTGCGGAAGTGGCATTTCTCTTTCTTTCTTCAAGTTTTCAACTACGGCTTCTGCTTCAGCAGTTTTTTCTTTAGAAAGTCCCTGGTCTTTTCCGAAGTAAATAGTTTGCGATGGGAAAGCGAAATCGGTACCACTACGGTCTACAACATCCATCATTCGTAGCATGAGATCTTCACGAATTTCCAGGAATCCATTATAATCCTTAGCTTCCAAATAGGCGAAAATTTCAATATCCAGTGAATGGGCTCCAAAACCAATAAACCTAATTCTAGCCGGTTCTTCATAGACCTTAGGGTGCGCATAAAGCACTTTTCTCAATTCGGTAAGTAAATAGCGTAGCTGATCTGGCGATGTTTCGTATCTAAAATTTAAAACACTTATAAATCTAAACCTGTCCCTGTGGGCATAATTCTCAATCGTGTCAGATGAAAATGCTCCATTGGGAATGGTAACTACGGTGCGGTCTAAAGTTCTAATTCTGGTAGATCGAATACCAATCTTTTCAATTGTTCCAGTGATTTGCCCCACCCGGCAAAAATCGCCAACACGAATGGGCCTGTCGGCAATTAGGGTCACACTTCCCACAAAATTTTCTATCGTTTTTTGAGCTCCCAGGGCAAGAGCAATACCACCAATTCCCAGGGCGGCCAAACCGGTAGTTACATCAATGCCAATTGCCCCTAAACTAAATATTATACCAAAAATAACAATTGCGATCTTAGCCGCCCGCTGCAGAAATAATACTATTGAAACTCCCGCCGGATTTCCGCGTAATAACATTTTTTCCTGACTAAATTTTCCTATAAAATCTGATAGTCGCCAGAGGAGAATAAGAACAGCTACAATACCAACTATAATGGTGATAGCACTAAATTTTTGACGCAAAATAATAGATAGTTCCAGGTTTCTTGAAAATGCAACAAAAATCCAGACGGCTACATATAATTTTAAGGGAAGTTTTACCGCGGTAATTATTCCTGAAATGGGTTCTTCTCTAATCCTTTTCCAAAGTTTTTTTAATAGAAAAATTATTGAAGAAATAATCAAAAAAGAAATAAGATAACTTAATCCAATAAGTAATAAGGCCACAATCCATTGTCCGGCAGGTACCCCACCCCAAAGATATTTATTAAGAAATCCCGGAATTATTTGGTCTACAAAAGCCGAATTTTGAAGGCTAACCGAACTTATGGCTTCGACTGTTTCAGCTGAAAAAAGCCAGATTCCATTTCCGGTTTCATCATCGTGCCGTTTTAGAAAAATCTCAATCAATTCATCGTCAGGGCTTACACTTCCTACTTTCTCCAGTTTTGGTTCAAAATCATCATCGGTTTTTCCCTTGGGATCATCGCTTATTAGATAATAGGGGAGCATACTTCCCTTTTGGTCAAATAGGCGTTGCAAAACCAGGACCACCCGTTCTTTCTCTTCTTCAGAAGTAATATTTCCCGGGAAATTGAGGTATCTCGAGGCGCGATTATAATTTTGCCCGGCCACAGCATTTATAAACCCAGTTACCGTACCACGTGGGGTTCTTCTGCCTAAAATATCTTCAGGAATTTCCTGGGCATCAGCTTCATTATTTTGACTATTCCCTAACGGAAACTGGGCGTTAGCAGGTATACTGCTAATGAATAGGAAAGCGATTAAGAATATGAATTTTACATAAAAAGGCTTGAATTCTCTCTTCATAACTGGGAAATTGGCTAAGTTAAACCGAAGATACTAAATTGTAAAGATTATAAGGTTTTACAAACCTTACGGGTAATTAAATTCTTTAAAGTTTAAGAATATTTTCTGAAAAGTTGATTTCCAAATAACGCTCTTATTCGCTACATTCGGTTAATATGGTTTTCTTCGAAATTAATAACCCGGGGCTTTTCTTTATTTGTGTGCTTATCTTTTTTGCCGCGGTTTTTCTAAGATATTTAATTTCCGCGGGAATATTCTACTGGTATTATTATAGACTGAAAAGTGAAAAATTCAGCAATAAAAGGTTAAGTAAACGTGGTTTTAGAAAAGGGCAGTTAAAAAAGGAAATTTACTGGAGCATGTGGTCATCGGTGATTTTTGGCTTTTTTGGCGCGCTTACCTATTTTCTTTGGCAAAAAGGCTTTACTGCAATTTATTTGGAGCTAGATAAATTTGGATTATGGTATTTACCGGCCAGTTTTATTTTACTTTCTCTGCTTCACGAAACTTATTATTATTGGGTGCATCGCTGGATGCACAAGCCAAAAGTTTTTAGGAATATTCATAAAGTGCATCACGATAGTTTAGTGCCCAGCCCATGGACGGCTTTTTCCTTTCATCCGTGGGAATCGCTGCTAGAAGCTATAGTAGTTCCGGTAATTCTACTCTTTCTGCCCGTTCATCCCATTGTGATTGGTGTTTATTTGATTTTTATGACGCTTAGCAGCGTGATAAATCATTTGGATATTGAAATTTATCCTAAAGCTTTTATGAATAGCCGCTTCGGAAAAATGTTTATTGGTGCCACGCACCATCATTTTCATCACGCCGAGTTTAAAACTAATTTCGGACTTTATTTCACTTTCTGGGACAGATGGATGAATACCGAAAGCAACTCAAAAATTTCTTCGGAATAAGGTGCTAAGAACTTTTCCCCGTCATCCTGAACTTGTTTCGGGATCTAAGTTATGGGTATTTTAGTCCTGTTAGAATTTGAAACATGTTCAGTTCAACGGTTGATTTATTTATAAATAACAATTCTTCCTTTCCTATATTTCAAACATTTTCTCAGGTTTCCTTATCTTGAAGCCAAAATAAAAAATTCATGATAAGAAAATTACCTATTCTGGGGTTGGCCGCAATACTTGCAGCTGGCTGCGGAAGTGAGAAATCTGTTTTTAGTAGTAAAGAGAAGTCGGCTGAAAACACTTCAAAAAAATCTACAAACGGACTCAAATCCTACGGCGAAGTCATTACTTCAGAAGCTGAATCTGATGAAGGACTTTTTACTACACACTTCGTAGACAATAAACTTTATTTTGAAATTCCGGTAGATTTACTGGATAAAGATATGCTTTTGGTAAGCCGTATTGCCGGTGTGCCTGATGGTTATGGCGGCGGTTATGTGAATGCCGGTTCTAAAGTAAATGAACAGGTGGTGCGCTGGACGAAACGAAAAGGGAATATAGATGTAAAGGTGATTAGTTTTGAAAATATGAGCGATGAAGAATCGCCAATTTACAAATCGGTGAAAGCCAATAATTATTTTCCAATCCTGTTTAGTTCAGAAATTGAAACTTATAACGCAGATTCCACAAAAGTTGTAATTGAGGTGAGCGATCTGTTTGAAAACGAGGTGCAGGCCATAAACGGACTTTCTTCTTCTCTTCGGAAACGTTATAAAGTTAAGAAACTAGACCAGAGTAGATCTTATATAGAGTCCGCCAGCTCATACCCCAAAAACGTAGAGGTAAAACACGTTATGACATATGAGGCTGAAGAGCCGCCAACACGAGACCAGGCCGGGACTATTTCTATGATGATGAACCAATCTATGATCTTGTTGCCTGACGATAAAATGCAACCTAGAATTGCAGATCCTCGTGTAGGCTGGTTTACTATAGAT
Source organism: uncultured Salegentibacter sp. (assembly GCF_963972535.1). NCBI lineage: Bacteria > Pseudomonadati > Bacteroidota > Flavobacteriia > Flavobacteriales > Flavobacteriaceae > Salegentibacter > uncultured Salegentibacter sp. The sequence goes on along the minus strand of NZ_CAXAVR010000020.1, from coordinate 30,751 downwards.
AAATACGATTATAATTCAGAAGAATTAAAAGCCGATGATTACGAGTTGATTCGCAGGTGGCAGTTGGTACCTAAAGATATTGAAGCTTATAAACGCGGTGAATTGGTAGAGCCTGAAGAGCCTATAGTTTATTATTTAGATCCTGCCACGCCTGAAAAATGGCGCCCATATTTTAAGCAGGGGATTGAAGACTGGAATGTTGCTTTTGAAGAAGCCGGGTTTAAAAATGCGATAATCGCTAAAGATCCGCCTACGAAAGAGGAAGATCCTGAGTTTAGTCCTGAAGATGTGCGTTACTCGGTAGTTCGATATGTAGCCAGTACAACCAGAAATGCCGTTGGCCCTTCGGTTACAGATCCAAGAACAGGGGAGATTATTGAAAGTGATATTATCTGGTATCATAATCATTTGCGTTCTTACCGAAACCGGTATATGATTGAAGCCGGTGCGCAAACCGAAGATGCCAGGACTTTAAATACCCCCGAATCTGAAATTGGCGAAATGATGCGAATGGTAATTGCCCATGAAGTTGGCCACGCGCTTGGACTTCCGCATAATATGAAAGCGAGTTCTGCTTACCCAACAGATTCGTTAAGATCGGCTGAGTTTACCCAGAAATATGGTTTAACGCCATCTATCATGGATTATGCAAGGGTAAATTATGTTGCGCAACCGGAAGATGAAGGAGTGAGATATATTAGAATGATGGGACCTTATGATTTATATGCCATCAACTGGGGTTATAGATATTTGCCTGAAGCCGAGTCCGCCGAAGCGGAAAAAGAAAAATTAGATGAATGGATTTTAGAAAAAGCTGGAAATCCATGGTATGAATTTGGAAATGGTTATGGCGGAGTAGATCCACAATCGCAGCGAGAAAGTTTGGGAGATGACCAGGTGAAAGCCAGTGAATACGGATTGGCGAATCTTAAAAAAGTAGTTCCAAACTTAATTGAGTGGACTTCCAAAGACGGTTACGGTTATGACGATCTTGAAGAAGTTTACAGAGAGTTAACTTATATGTGGAGAGGTTATGTATCTCACGTGGTCGCCAATGTTGGCGGGGTTTACGAAACCCGTAAAACCTCTAATCAGGATGGCGTGGTTTACGAAAATGTGCCGAAGGAAAAGCAGGAAGAAGCAGTAAACTTTTTAGTTGAAGAAGCTTTTACCACTCCAGACTGGTTGCTTAACCAGGAAATTTTAAACCGAATTGAAGCTTCGGGAGCTATTGAACGAGTGCAGAATTTACAGACTCGTGCCTTAAGTAGTTTGCTGGATGAAGATCGTTTAAACCGAATGATCGCTAACGAAGAGGTGAACAGGAATGAGGCTTATACTGCGGTTAATTTAATGCAAGATTTACGAAATGGCATTTTTAGCGAACTTTATAATAGAAATAAAGTTGATGCTTACCGGAGAAACCTTCAGCGTTCTTATGTAGATATTGCTTCAGAATATCTTCAAAAATTAAATGCTGAAGATAACGAAGCTTTATTGAAATCTGATATTATGCCGTTGATGCGTGGTGAAATGCAAACTTTAAAGCGAGAAATAAACCGAAGAAAAGCGGGAACAAACCATGCGCTAACGCAATATCACTGGGAAGATTTAATTGCCAGAATAGATGCTGCGTTAGATGTAGAATCTTAATTTTTAGCAGGAAATCAATAGAACCCCGAAAAGCATGGATGTTTTTCGGGGTTTTATTTTTTATTCATTCTGTCCCGACGCTTCGCGATCATTTCAGAATCTAAGTTGTTGCTTTCTGTGGTGAGTTTATAAAATTCTGAATTTGTTCCATTTCTTTAATCGAATTGGTTGGAATATGTCTTGTTTTTCCGTTTTTAAGCTTCAGGCTTAAACGTTTTCTTCCGAAGAAATTTTTTAGAATAGGATGTTGAATTTCATCTAAAAGAATCACTTCTTTAGTGCTAAGATTAGTGAAATAATATAATATGGGAAATGATGCGAGGCCAATGGGGATCCAAAACCAGGTGAGAAGATCCCAGTTGGCTACCGGAGTATTGAAAACCCGGAGTAACATTTGAAATATATTTGAAACCATCACAAATTTTAGCATCCAATAGGTGATTTTGATATTATCATCAATTTTTAGATGCTTGTTCTCCCCGTCTAATTTTATCTTCATTGATTTAATAGAATTTTAGTGAAAATACTAAATTTTATAGTGAGTTTTTATTTTATAGGATTCACAATTATTTTTCTTGTGGTTAATCTTATAAATATTGCATTTTTCTTATTGCGAAGGAAGCTTTACAGCGTATCTTTATGGCGTTAAAGTTACCTATAAACTTTAGCTCCAAAAGCGAGCATATGCAGAAGCCCCCCAGGTATGAAATTTTACTAGCTGAAGACAATTCACTTATTCTAAAGTTGGAATTAAGAAGTTTAAAAAAATTAGTGAATTGCCCAATAAAAGGCTTTTGGCAGGGCGGTGAATTAATAGAGCACCTAAAACAAACCGCAAATTCAGAGCATTTAAAACTTATTTTTTTAGACCTAAATATGCCACGAGTAAATGGCTGGGATGTTTTGGATTTTCTTCAAGATTTTGAATATAAAAATTCGATTTATGTAATCATACTAAGTGCTTCTATGTATGAGCCAGACCAGGAGCGAGCTTTAAAATACAGCCGGGTTATTGGCTACTATGATAAATTTCTAGATACTCAGGAACTTTCAGAAATTTTAGACCAGGAGGTTTTAAGAAATACCTTTAATTTTGAATTTAAAGAGGAATTAGAAGAAGGTGAAATACCTCATGCGATTTAGATTTAATCTCTTAAAAATCTATTGTACCGGAAAATCGAAATAAGTTTCAGGATATGGTTCATTTCTCAAGGTATAATGCCACCATTCTTCTGGATAGGGCCTAAAGCCATTTTTAATCATTATTCGCTTCAATAACGAACGGTTAGCTCTTTGTTCTTTAGTGATTTTATTTGTGCTGTGGTGAGAAATATCTCCGAAGAAATCATAACCACTTCCCATATCTAACTCCTCTCCGGTTTGGATATTAATAATAGTAAGATCTACAGTGCTGCCACGGGAATGCCCCGATTTAGTAGCGATGTAACCTAGCTGAAACAGGTCTTTTTTGGCAACATTTGGATAAAATTTTTGTTTGGTAAGCGTGTCTGCAGGAATTCTAGCCCATTCAATAAAATGATTAACCGCTGTTTGCGGACGGTATGCATCAAAAATTTTGAAACAATAACCTTCTGCCATTAAATCTTTTTGAGCTTTTTGGAGTGCAGTTGCAGCCGCTTCGGTTAAAACGGCTACGGGCTTTTGGTAGGCGTTTACCGGTTTTCCGATAAAATTATTACTTCCGGCATATCGCATATCAAGCTTAATATCAGGTATTTTCTCTTTGAGGTAAATAAAGCCTTCCGGTAGCTTTTTATCCTGGGCCGTGACGAAATTAAAACTAATTAAAATTAATAAAAGGTAGGTTAAGCTTTTCATTTGTACTCAATTTTAGGCCAAGTTACTTAAAATATTATTCCCTGATATTCCTCATATTATTTTGGTGTTTAAAAGGCTAATTTTAAGCTGTTTAATTTAAATAATCAAGCCATGGAATTAAAAGGTAAGGTAGCGCTCATCACCGGAGCAGCGTCGGGAATTGGAGAAAGTACAGCTTTGCTTTTTGCAAAGGAAGGTGCCCGGGTTTTTCTAACCGATATAGATAATGAAAAAGGAGAGAAACTGGCGAAGAAAATTAATGAGGATGGTGGAGAAGCTGTATTTTTTAAGGCAGATATTTCTAAAGCCCAGGACTCTGAAAACAGTGTTACTCAGGCAGTAAAGAAATTCGGTAAATTAGATATTGCAGTGAATAATGCGGGAGTGGGAGGGCCACAACACCCCGTTGGCGAATATCCGGTTGAAGGCTGGGATAAGGTAATTGCTATAAATCTTTCGGGCGTTTTCTACGGGATGAGGTATCAAATTCCAGAAATGCTTAAAAATGGTAAAGGTTCAATTATAAATGTGGCTTCTATTTTGGGAAGCGTAGGTTTTGCGAATTCGGCAGCATATGTTGCGGCAAAACACGGGGTGGTAGGTTTAACCAAATCTGCAGCCCTGGAATATTCTGCTAAAGGTATAAGAGTAAATTCTGTTGGCCCTGCGTTTATAAATACCCCAATGTTAAAAGATTTAGATAAAGATTTGTTATCGCAGTTGGTAAATGCACACCCAATTGGGAGATTGGGAGAGGCAGATGAAGTAGCTCAGTTATTTTTATGGCTGGCAGGCGAGAAGTCGTCTTTTGCTACTGGAGCATACTATCCTATTGATGGTGGGTATTTAGCGCAATAATTCTTTTTAAATTAATTGCTTAAGAACCGATGAAAAATTATTTTCGTCGGTTTTTTTATGGAAGTTTGTTTCTCCTTTTTATGAGCTATAACTTTATGATTTTCATAAGAAATAGAAAAGGAAATTGCTGTTTTAAAATAGTAATTTAGTGGCTTTAATTTAGCACATTTAAACTGAAGATTTAGATAATATTTATGGTAGAATCTGACACCTCTAAACTTCCTAAAGAGGAATTAGCCAATCTTAAAAATTATGCCAGCGGATTACTTAAAACCGTTAGAGAACCACTATTGGTATTGACTGTAGACCAAAATGTAGTGGCATATAATGCTAATTTTAAGAAAAAATTTAAAATTAGTGAAAAAGAGGAAGGGGTTTCAGTTTTTAATTTTAATCAGAAACAATTAGATACTGCTGAATTTAGAGAAATTCTGGAAGAGCTTCAAAATGGAGAAAAATCTATTTCTGATAGAATTGTAGCGCTACAATTTTCAGAAAACACAAAAAAGAAATTCTCTGTAAATGCTTCTTTACTTTCGCTGCCAGCTACAAACCCATTAATTCTTCTAAGTTTTAAAAGGCTTAAATCAAATGGCAGATTATCCCGTCAGGAAAAAATTTTTAATAGAATTGTAGACAATATTCTTTCTAATGCGCCAGCTGCAATTTGTATTCTTAGAGGACCCGAGCATACTTTTGAAGTAGCAAATGAGAATTATCTTAAATTAATTGGCAACAGGAATATTATAGGGAAAACGGTAAAAGAAGCCCTGCCAGAGGTAGGGAATCAAGGCTTTATAGATCTTTTAGACACCGTATACTCAACAGGCGAACCATATATTGGTAACGAGCTTGCAATTAATCTTCAGGACAAAAAGGGAGAATTTAAAAATTCATTCCTCAATTTTGTTTATGAACCCACCCGGAATAAAAATGGTAAAATAGATGGTGTTTTTGTCCATGCTATGGATGTGACCGAGCAGGTCCTGGCTCGTAAAAAGATTGAAGAAAATGAAGACCGGTTAAAAGAAGTTATTGATGCCGTTCCTGCAATTATTTGGATTACCAATGATCAAGGAGAAAGTACCTTTTTAAATAAAAATTGGTATTCCTATACTGGTCAAAAAGTGGAAGCTGCAAAGGTTTTTGGTTGGTTGGAAACAATTCATCCTGAAGATTATGATGGAGCTAAAACGAGTTTTCTTGAAGCGCAAAAAGAAAGAAAACCATACAGCTCTACCTTTAGGCTTCAAAGTGCAAAAGGGGATTACCGTTGGGTTATGGATAAAGGAAGCCCCAGGTTTGACGCGAACGGGGAATATGAGGGGATGATAGGTACGGTAATAGATGTGCACGACGAAAAAATAAAAGAAAACCTGGTGCGGGAAAAAGAACACCGCATGCAGGGAATTGTAAAAGAAGCTACGGTAGCAACCGCTATTTATACCGGGATAGACATGAATATTGAGCTGGCTAACGATGCCATGCTTAAACTTTGGGGAAAAGATACTTCGGTTATAGGAAAGCGCTTAGCCCAGGCTCTTCCCGAGTTAGACGGACAACCTTTTTTAGAATTACTTAGAAATGTTTATAGAACCGGCGAAACCTATTGGGGAAAAGAAGATAAAGTAGATCTTCTTATAGATGGTGAAATGCAAACCGGTTTTTACAATTTTACTTACAAACCATTGCGGGATAAAAACGGGGAGATCTACGGGATTTTAAATATGGCAATAGATGTAACCGAATCTGTGAAGTCTAAAATGCTATTAAAGGAAAGTGAATTTCATTTTAGGCAAATGGCCGATTTAATGCCGGGAATGGTTTCAAAAACCGATGCCCGTGGAAATGATATTTATTTCAATAAAAACTGGTTAGATTTTACAGGCCAGGCGAGTGAAAGCCTTAAGAAAATTGGCTGGGTAGAATTTATTCATCCCGATGAAAAACAAACGTATTTAGAAGCCTGGGAAAATTGCCTTGACACCGGCTGTGATCTTGAAATGCAACTGCGTTTAAAAAATAAAGAAGGAAAATATATTTGGCATCTAAGTAGGTGTGAAGCGGTTAAGGAAGACGATGGCTCCATAAAAATGTGGATTGCGGCAAATACCGAAATCGATAAAATTAAGGAAGAGGAAAAACGTAAAGAAGAATTCCTTAAAATGGTTAGTCACGAGTTAAAAACGCCGGTTACCTCTATAAAAGGTTATGTACAATTATTATTAAGCTTACTTAAAAAACAGGAGGAAGCAGAAGCTTCAAACCTACCATTAAAACCTTCCTTAGAACGTATAAATCACCAGGTTTCAAGATTAACAAGATTAATTTCAGAAATACTGGATCTTTCCAGGATACGGGAAAACCAGTTGGAATTAAAGAAAGAAGAATTCAATTTAAATGAACTGGTTGCCGAGACTATTCAGGATATAAATTATACCAATACACAGCATAAAATAGACCTGGAAAGTGAAGTGCAGGCTATGGTAGTGGCAGATAGGGATCGTATTGGGCAGGTAATTATTAATTTAATAATAAATGCCATAAAATATTCACCTGGCAGCCTCAATATAAATGTAAAGATCGTAAAGAAAACTAACGATAAAATAAAAGTAATTATAAAAGATTACGGTATTGGAATTAGTACCGAAAACCATAAAAAAATCTTTAAAAGATTTTATAGAGTTGGGGTTAAAAGTGAAGAGACATATTCAGGTTTTGGTATAGGATTATATTTGGCGAATGAAATTATGGAAAGACATAATGGAGAAATAAAAGTGAAAAGCAAATTAGGCGAAGGTTCAGAATTTTCATTCATTCTGGACGCTGCGCAAATTACCTCTTAATATATAAATATGCAGAAAAATACAAAGATTCTGGTTGTAGATGATGATTCGGGAATTGGTGAAATGTTAAAAACATTACTGGAATTTTACGGTTATGAAGTAATTGTAACCGAAAAGCCATTGTTGGCTGAAGAATTAATCCAGCAGGAAAATATAGATATCGTACTTTTGGATATGTTAATTTCTGGCGTTGATGGCACCGATGTTTGCGCCGGAATAAGAAAAAATCCCGAGATTGAAAAAACTCCTGTTCTTATGATGTCGGCCTTGCACGATGCCGGTCCAAAATGTAAAGATGCAGGCGCTAACGATTTTATTGCAAAACCTTTTGAAGTAGAAGACCTTACCGAAAAGATAGAAAAAATACTTGCCGCACAAAACGAATAGAATACATTTCTTTTGTAAATATGGAATTTATCCAATAAATTTGATTAATATTGGATAAATTCCTAAACATTAGAAATTATGGGCCAGCCTCCATCTATAGACATCAAACATTTTAAAGAAGTAAGGGAAGAAAATAACTTTACCCAATCTGAATTTGCAGAGCTTTTAGGGATTAAAAACTCAACAGCCGATATTGAACGCGGGCGCACCAAACTTTCTGGAAAAGTGGTAGCCGAGCTTTTAGGTCAGTTTGGTATAAATCCTTTATGGCTGTTTGGGCAGAGTGGTCAAAAGTATTTACAGTTAAGCAAAGGCGATGTAAGCCCTAAGGTTGTTACCGTAGATTCTTCAGATAATGAAAATATGGTAATGGTAAACCAAAATGCGGCTGCCGGTTATCCTCATAATGTTCAGGATGTAGAATGGTACCAGCAATTACCGGCATTTGATATTCCCCTGCCAGAATTTAGAAACGCCACCTATCGTGGGTTTCAAATTGAAGGAGATAGTATGTTGCCCAACTATTATCCCAAAGAATGGGTTTTGGCCAAAGCGGTACCAGATTTAGACCAGGCGAGTAATAATAAAATTTATGTGGTGGTGTTACAGGATTCTGTGCTGGTTAAAAAACTTCAAAAACTACCCGATGCTTCTAAAGTTCTTTTAATTTCATTAAATGAAGAATATCTTCCTATAGAAGTAAATATTAATGAAATCCAGGAACTCTGGCAAGTAAATTCCAAACTTACCTTTAACTTAGATAACCCTTCAGAAAGCGGACTGTTTAGAGAATTAAAGCAATCTATGGAAGATCTTAAACGGGAACTAAAATCGTTTAAAAAACAAGCATAAAAAAAATCCTTTTTGAATTTAATCAAAAAGGATTTTCTCTTTGGTTGGTTAATTTGTTAGATTCTACATGTCGTCTGTAGCATCTTCTACTTCATCTCCTACGTCTTCTGCAGCGTCTTCTACATCGTCTGCAGCTTGTTCCACACCAGATTTTTCTTCTCTACAAGAAGTAAAAACCGCAGCGGTACTAAAGGTAATAGCGAGCATTAAAATTAATTTTTTCATAGTTCTAAGTTTAGTTAATTATTAATAGAATTAATAGTCGTCGTTACCTTCAACTTCATCCTCAACTTCGTTGGCAGCATCTTCTACTGCGTCACCGGTTTCATTAGCTGCATCTTCAACAGCGTCTCCGGCATCGTTAGCGGCATCTTCAATGTCATCTCCAACATTATCCAAATCATCCTCCATCTCGTTCATTTCGCCTTCCATTTCTCTTTCCATTTCTTCACCCTCCATTTCCATTTCGTTCTCTTCTTCATTAACCTCACGGCAGGAAGTAAAAGCTGTACTAAGGGTAAAAAACATAGCGAGCATTAAAATTGATCGTTTCATAAATTTGGTTGTTTCTAGTTTATTAAAACAAAATTAGAAATGTAAAAGTGGATTTTAACAGAAACAATATTAAAATTTTCATAAAAAATAACGAAAACACTTCCTTTAAACCTGTTTTATTGTTTTTGTTTAATTATCGTCAATTTTATCTAACTCTTCGTCTATTTCTTCATTTACTTTGCCGTCTACTTTTTCGCCTGCACGTTCCAGGATTCCTTTACGTTCTTCTTCAGGCTCTGCTGTTTCCTCTTTTTCAACTTTAACTTCCCTAACCACGGTTTCCTTTTCTGTAGTTTCACGGCAGGAGCTAAAGCTCACAGCGGTAAACAGTAAAATTACTCCAGTAATAAGTACTCGTTTCATAATGTTTAGTTTATTAATTTATATGTCGAAATTACAATATAAATGTTAGCTGTATTTATTTTTTAGGAAACTTTAGCTAAACCCGGGTAAGCGCTTTAGGTAATTAATTACGGTTTGGGTAGCCCCGGTATTACTATTAATAAAGTGTCCGGCAATCATTCCGGTTTTTTCTCTGTAGTCTTTATTAGCAACTAACTTTACTAATACCTCGTTAAATTCTGAAGAATTTTCTACTGAAAATAAACCGGCAAGCTGCCGTAACCGAATAGCTTCCGGGAAGTTTTTATAATTCTTCCCTATAATAACAGGAATTCCGAAGGTTGCGGGTTCTAAAATATTATGAAGTCCCGAAGTTCCCGCAGCGCCGCCTACATACGCAATATTGGCATAACTGTAAACCTTGCCTAATAAACCTATGGTGTCTAAAATTAATACCTCAAAATTTGCCAGGTCGTGGTTTTCCTTTTTTGAATATCGAATAGTTCTCTTTTTGATTTTTTGCTCCAGCACCTTGATTTTTTCTTCCTTAATCTCGTGAGGTGCGATTATTATCTTTATTGCTGCTGAGGTTTTATTGATAAATGGAAGCAAGATTTCTTCATCTTCAGGCCAGGTACTTCCAGCAACGAGACAGGTTTCATTATTTATAAATTCTTCGGCAAAATCGAGCTTATTATCATATTGTATTTGCCTTGATACGCGATCAAATCGCGTATCACCGCTTAGGGTAATATTATTAAAACCAATAGATTTAAGTAATTCTACTGAAGCTTCATTTTGCACAAAAAAATGATCAAATCTTGAGAGGGCTTTCCGCATAAGTCCGCCATAAGGTTTAAAATATATTTGGTTTTCTCTAAAAGCTCCGGAAACCAATAAACTTTTAATATTTCGGTTATCCAATTCGGTTAAGAAATTTGGCCAGATCTCATATTTAATAAAAAATGCAATTTTTGGCTTAACTAGCTCAAGAAATCGATTTGCGTTGCCCGGGGTGTCCAGCGGCAGATAGGTAATTACATCTGCCAGCGGATGGTTTTTCTTGTTTTCGTAACCCGAAGGAGAAAAAAAAGTAATCAATACTTTATACTTGGGAAATTCCTTTTTTACCTCTTCAATAATGGGCAAAGCCTGTTCAAATTCGCCCAGGGAAGCCGCATGAAACCATAAGTATTGAGAAGCAGGATCTATTTCAGCCTCTAATTTATCAAAAACCGATTTTCTGCCCTCGGTAAACAATTTGAGTTTATGATTAAACCTGCCTGCCAGCGGTAATGCTTTTCCGGCAATTTTCGTAGCTAAGTTGTAAAGTGACTTCAAAATAACTTGTTTCTTATGCGAAAATAGGCCTTTAATTAAAATTGATTGGCAATAGGGAGCTTATTTCGTATTTTCGTGACTCTAAAAAAACACATGAAACCGGCATTATGCGGGTCCCAAATAATGGCAGTAAATGAACAGAATCATTAGTCCCTGCTAATTTAAATTGGGAAGAAAAAATATAGATAGATGAGAAAGATACAGATGGTTGACCTTAAAGGTCAATATGATGGAATAAAAGATCAGGTAAATTCTTCTTTTCAGGAAGTTATAGAAAATGCGGCATTTATTAATGGTCCTGAAGTTCAGCAGTTTCAGAAAGATTTAGAAGAATATCTCCAGGTTAAGCACGTAATTCCCTGTGCCAATGGGACCGATGCCCTGCAAATAGCGATGATGGGTCTTGATCTAAAACCGGGAGACGAAGTAATTACTGCCGATTTCACTTTTGCGGCTACCGTTGAGGTGATAGCGCTTCTTCAGTTAACACCCGTGCTTGTAGATGTTGAACCCGATAGTTTTAATATAGACCCCGAAGCCATAAAAAAGGCAATCACGCCAAAAACCAAGGCCATTGTTCCTGTTCATCTTTTTGGTCAGGCTGCCAATATGGATGCGATTATGGAAATTGCCAAAGAGCACAATCTTCATGTAATTGAAGATAATGCACAGGCCATTGGAGGGAATTATCATTTTAAAAACGGCGAAACTCAAAAAACTGGTGCAATTGGCCATATTGGTGCTACTTCTTTTTTTCCTTCTAAAAATTTAGGGTGTTACGGTGACGGTGGTGCTATTTTTACCAATGATGATGATTTGGCGCACACTATTCGAGGAATTGTAAATCACGGTATGTACGAGCGTTATCATCACGATGTAGTGGGAGTTAATTCCCGGTTAGATAGTTTGCAGGCGGCAGTTTTACGAGCCAAACTTCCAAAATTAGATTCGTATAATGAAGCCAGAAGAAAATCTGCCAATAAATATTCTGAAGCTTTTAAAGGCCAGGAAGATATAATTACACCGGTACTACTAGACAAAGAAGATACTCACGTTTATCACCAATATACCTTGAAAATTAAAAACGGAAAACGTGATGCCCTGGCAAAGCACCTGCAGGAGAAGGGAATTCCATTCGGAATTTATTATCCAATTCCCCTACATAAGCAAAAAGCCTACACAGATTCAAGATATAATGAAGCCGATTTCCCGGTGACCAATCAATTGGTTCAGGAAGTACTTTCCTTACCAATGCATACCGAATTGGATGATGAACAAATTGAGTATATTACCGCTACCATCAAGAATTTTTTAGACACTTAAATTTTTAATATGAAAAAACTTTTAATTTTTTGCTTCGGAATATTCTTATCTGCAGGGCTTCAGGCACAGGATTTCTACATAAAGGCCGGGAAATTGGTAGATACAAAATCAGGAAAAGTACTAACTGAAAAAACAATAATTGTTTCTGAAAAAAGGATTAAAAGTATAGAAAACGGATTTGTAAATCCGGAAAGTGAAAATGATTCACTAATAGATCTACGTGATAAAACCGTGCTTCCGGGGCTAACCGATATGCATGTGCATCTGGAAAGTGAAACAAATCCGCAAAAATATATGGAGCGTTTTATAAACGATCCAGAAGATGCGGCATTTAACTCGGTTGGTTTTGCTAAAACCACGCTATTGGCCGGTTTTACTACAGTGAGGGAATTAGGCGGAAGCGGGGTAAATATTGCCCTTCGCGATGCTATAAATAAAGGAAAAATTGACGGTCCTAGAATTTTTACCGCCGGAAAATCTTTAGCAACTACAGGAGGTCACGCCGATCCCAGCAACGGAATGAATAAGGAACTAACCGGAGACCCCGGGCCAAAAGAGGGTGTGGTTAACGGTCTTGAAGATGCTGCAAAAGCAGTTCGCCAACGTTATAAAAATGGCACCGATTTAATTAAAATTACAGCTACCGGGGGAGTTCTAAGTGTAGCTAAAAGCAGTTCAAATCCACAGTTTACCGAAGATGAAATAAGAGCAATCGTAGAAACTGCTAATGATTATGATTTTCACGTAGCAGCACACGCCCATGGTGATGAGGGAATGCAGCGCGCTATTAGAGCCGGTGTGAAAACCATTGAGCATGGTACAAAGATGAGCGAAGAAACAATGGATTTAATGAAAGAACACCATGCTTACCTGGTACCAACAATTACAGCCGGGAAAGAGGTGACTCAAAATGCCAAAATTGAAAATTACTATCCTGAGCTTGTAGTACCAAAAGCAAAAGAAATTGGACCTCAAATTCAGGATATGTTTGCGCGAGCCTATAAAAGGGGAGTAGGTATTGCTTTTGGCACTGATGCCGGAGTTTTTAAGCACGGTGAAAATGCGCGGGAATTTGTTTATATGACGGAAGCTGGAATGCCGGCAATAGAAGCAATTCAAAGTGCTACAATTACAGCAGCTAAAATTTTAAAAATGGAGGATGAAATTGGCCAGATTGCTGAAGGCTTTTATGCCGATATTATTGCAGTAGAAGAAGATCCAACCGAAAATATTGAGACTTTAAAAGAAGTGAAATTTGTAATGAAAGAAGGGAAGATCTATAAAAAGTAAATTCCTTTATCACTTCCAGCGGAGTTGAGAAGCTTTGTTTGTAAACACATAGAAATAAAAATCCTGAAGTTCACAACTTCAGGATTTTTTATTTTTAGGAATTTCTTCGGTCTCTTGAAATCCACGTTTCTACCGTCATCCTGAATTTATTTCAGCTTTTAAGATGTTAGATCCTGAAACAAATTCAGGATGACGAGTTATTCTAAAAAATTCGTTTTTTTTATGAAATTTCTCAGTCCTATATAGAAGCTGAAGCAGTTTCCATTTGTCGGTCTATTTTCTTCACAAGGCCCTGTAAAACTTTTCCGGGACCTACTTCTGTAAAATTAGTGGCGCCATCTTTTATCATATTTTGAACACTTTGCGTCCATTTTACCGGTGCGGTTAATTGAAAAACCAGGTTTTTCTTAATCTCTTCGGGATCGGTTACCGCAAAAGTACTAACGTTTTGATAAATTGGGCAGGTCGGGATATTGAAGCTTGTATTTTCTATTGCAGCAGCAAGTTCTTTTCGGGCTGGTTCCATTAATGGGGAGTGGAAAGCACCGCCTACAGGTAAGATCATTGCTCTTTTGGCACCGCGTTCTTTTAAAGTTTCACAAGCAGCTTCAACCGCTTTTATATCTCCAGAAATCACTAATTGGCCCGGGCAGTTATAGTTGGCAGCTACTACAATTCCTTCTGTTTCGGCGCAAACAGCTTCAACAACTTCATCTTCCAGGCCTAATACAGCGGCCATAGTAGAAGGTTCTAATTCACAGGCTTGCTGCATTGCCATAGCACGTTTATAAACCAAATTTAATCCGTCTTCAAAAGAAAGGGTGTTATTGGCTACGAGCGCAGAAAGTTCACCAAGAGAATGTCCGGCAACCATATCTGGTTTAAAATCTTCGCCTAAAACCTTGCTCAAAATAACCGAGTGTAAAAATACGGCTGGTTGTGTAACCCTGGTTTGTTTGAGGTCTTCAGCAGTACCTTCAAACATAATATCGGTAATTGAAAAACCTAAAATTGCGTTGGCTTTTTTAAATAAATCCTGTGCTTTGGTAGATTTTTCAAATAGGTCTAATCCCATTCCTGAAAACTGGGCTCCCTGGCCGGGAAAAATATATGCGTTCATAATATTCAATTTAGATTCGGCTAAAATAGAAATAATAAAAAAGACCTCATAACAAATGCGCTGTTACGAGGTCTTTCCTTGAGAATTTCTAAATTTAAAGATTCAATTTTCCTTTTTCTCCAATATCTCCTTTTTTGTCACCGGTTACTGCTGCCGCTCCTATTTTTAAAAAGGTTACAAATTTATTTTGCTTGTTATCCCAAAAATAAGCTTCTTTTGGAACTACTTTTATTGCGGTTAAATTAGGATCATCTACCCCATTAAACCAGGCGTCATCCATTTTTCCGTAGAATTCATCTAAAACATTTTTATTGGTTTCTATAGTAGCTTTGCCGTAAATGCTTATAAATTCCATATCTGAGGTATCACTAAATAACAATTGTACATCATTATCTTTTGCAATATCACCGTTGTGGTCGCTATCTAACCTGCTAAAAAACCAGATATTCCCTTCTTTATCTACTTCTTTGGTCGTCATTGGCACCGCGCTTAAAGGTTTGTTGCCAAAATCTGTAACAAACATACAGGTTTTAATATCCTTCACCATAGACTTCATTTTGTCTAAAGCCTCATTTTTATTTAAATTTTCAGTACTCATTTTTTTAAGTTTAAGTTGGAAATTGAATTTAATGAGTATCTGTGCCTATCTGCGCTAATAAACTCCTAAAAGAATAACACTGGCTGTTAAGAATTGTGAAATTAACTGAATTGCTTAAGTATACTGGTAACCTGAGCTTTATAACCTACGCCAAAAAGATTGAGATGAACCAGTAAATAGTAAAGTTGCCAAAGCGGAATTCGATCTTTAAAACCGGGTTCTAGCGGAAATTCCTGGTTATAAACTTTAAAAATTTGATTATCAAATCCGCCAAAAAGTTTCATCATGGCAAGATCCATTTCACGCGGAGCAAAAGCTGTAGCTGGATCTATAAGGCAGGGATTTCCTTCTTCATTAACCAAATAATTACCTCCCCAAAGGTCGCCATGGATTAATGAAGGTTTTTCATCTGGAATTATTTCTGAAATATTTTTGAAAAATGAATTATTGACACCAAGCTTATAGCCTTTGTCTTTTGCCAGTTTCAATTGAGGTTCCAGGCGTTCTGAAATATAAAAATCTGTAACTGAAGTTGATTTATTATTTTGTTGTGGTAAACTGCCAATATAATTATCCTGGTGGAACCCGAATTCATTTGAAGTGGTTTTATGCAAAGCTGCCATTTGCTTTCCAAATGTTATCCAAAAATCTTTATTTTTTGCTGCGCTTTCGCGGAACTCTAAAAGTAAATATGCGGTATTTCTAATTTTACCAAGTCCTAATACGCGAGGAACATCAATTACCTTTGGTTTCTGAAGTGCTTCCAGTCCCGCTTTTTCCGCGGCGAACATTCCAGGGAATTTTTCAGCATTATTTATTTTTATAACCTGCTTTTTTCCTTCAGCAGTAATAAGAAAAACATCATTAATGTCACCGCCTGTAAGTGGGCTGAATTTTGGATTTTTAAGCTTATTTTCCTCCGCTATTTTATGCAGCGCTTCATTTTCTAACATAGGTAAGATAAGTGAATGCGTACTCGTGATTTTTGTCTTTTGGGTGAAATTCTTCGGCTATTAACTTCCATTTTTCTTCGTCTATTTCCGGAAAGAAAGTATCGGCTTCAAAAGTACTGTGCACTCTTGTGAGCTCAATTTTATCGGCCACGTCCATTCCTAATTCATAAATTTCACCGCCACCAATTATAAAAGGCTGATCATCTTTTCTGGCAAATTCTAGCCCTTTTTCTAAAGAAGAAACCACGGTGGCATCTTTGTGTAGATAATTATCTTTTCGGGTAATTACAATATGGGTGCGATTTGGAAGTGGTTTAGGGAAAGTTTCAAATGTTTTTCTTCCCATAATAATGTGATGCCCGGTAGTAAGTCTTTTAAAACGCTTAAAATCGTCTGGCAGGTGCCACACCAAATCCTGATCTTTTCCCAGCGCATTATTTTCCGCGGCAGCGGCAATCATTGTTATCATATTTTAAGTATTGTATGGTTGATCTGGCTTTTCGGGATCGTTAGTCTTTGGTTTAAAACGCTCGTTTCCGCTTTTTAATTCCGGCGTATTTTCTGGTTTTTGGGTAGTTTCTTTTTGCGGCGGATTTGCAGGAAAATCTTTCTCAACCTGCGTTTGCATTTTCGCAATTTTTTCTTTTTGTTTCTGTACTAATTTTGCCATTTGCTTATCCTGCCATTCTTTACCCAGGAATTTATTGGTGATAAAAACATTAAATACGTGAACCAAAAAGATAAACGCCCAAAGTAAAATGGCCCATACAAACCAGTTATAGCCCAATGGCATAAAATTCTCCTGATAGCCAATAACCACATTTAAAACGATGAGAAATACGGCCCCGATTAGAAATATTATAAAATGCTGAAATAATCTCTTTTTTTGCAGGGTGCGTTTACGTGCGTGTTCATAGAGTTCACGCTGTTCTGCATCGAGTTTGGAAGTGTTTTTCTTTTTAGAAAACATAATTAGAATTACTTTAGTGTCTATTCCAAATTTACAGTTTTTGTTAACAATTCGTAGAGGAAAATGGAGAATTTAAGAAAAGGCTTTCCGGTTTTAGAACAATATACCTATTTAAATACCGCGGCTTCGGGATTATTGCCGGAAGCGGTTTGGGAATTCAGGCAAAATCACGATTTAGATTTTCTTCTTGGAGCAAGCGTTTTTAAAGAGAAGCAAGCCGGGATTTTAAGCAAAACCCGGGAGCTTGTTGGCGAAACTTTTGGATGCCCACATGCACAGGTGGCTTTAGTGCCCAATTTCTCTTACGGATTTAATACTTTGCTGGAAGGGCTTGAAAAACCTCAAAAAGCACTACTGGTTAAAAATGATTATCCGTCGCTAAACTGGGCCGTAGAATCCAGGGATTTTGAAATATCTTATGCTGAAATTAATGAAAGTCTAGAGAAAAATATCGCTGAAGCTTTCGAGAAACAGCAACCCGATTTCTTTGCTTTTAGCGTCGTACAATACATTAACGGAATTAAAATAGACCTGGAATTTCTTCAAAATCTAAAAAAGGAATATCCTGAAACATTATTTATAGCCGATGGAACCCAGTTTTGCGGCACTGAAGCTTATAATTTTAATGAGAGTGCTATTGATATTCTAATTTGCAGCACCTATAAATGGCTAAACGCCGGGTATGGAAATGCATTTATGCTCTTTAAAAAAGAAGTGGAAGGAAAGATTGCTCCAAAAGCTTTAGGTTTTGGTTCTTTACAGGGAAAATACAAAGCTCACGAGGGAAATTTTATAGGAAAGTTTGAGCCCGGCCACCAGGATACGCTGAATTATGGAAGTTTGGCCGAAGCTTTAAAACTGATTAAAAAGATAGGAATAGGTGAAATTTCATCGAGAATTAAGGCTTTAAGCAGGAAAGCTAAATCTGAATTTACCAAAATGAATCTCCTGGAAGAAAGCGTGGTAAATCGCGCTGAACATTCTTCTATCTTTAATATAAAAGGCAACAATAAATTGTTTGAATACCTAAGAAGCAAACAAATTATTACATCACAACGCGGAGAAGGAATACGCGTGAGTTTTCATTATTTTAATACTGAAAATGAGCTGAATTTGCTTTTAAAGGAATTGAGGAATTTTGGGATCTGAATTTTTTATACTTTTTTCCTGAAAATATAATTTTTATAATATTTATTACTATCCTCAAAACTGGTTTGGATTTCTAATCCGGCTTCTTTTGCCAGCCACTCGACCACTGCATCATCGTATTTTTGTGAAATTTCGGTATGAATACTTTCCCAGGCATCAAAACTTACTTCTAAATCCAGTTTATTTATAGCCACTTTTTGATTCTCCTTGCTAACCAGGTAGCTTTTTGCAGTACCACTTTCAGGATCGTAAGTTTCCCAGTGAATAAAATTATCAGGATTAAAATTTGCATCTAATTCTTTATTGATTCGGTTCAATAAATTTTTATTAAAAGCTTCCGTAATTCCGGCTGCGTCGTTATAAGCATCTAATATTTTCTGAGGGTCTTTTTTCTGATCAAAGCCCATAAAAAGCATATCTTCTGATGACATTGCTTCCTGAATATTCCGAAGAAATTCAATGGCGTTTTCGTGTAAAAGATTACCAATATTAGAGCCTAAAACTAAAATTATCTTCCTGCGGCTACTATAATCGGCCAGGTTTTCCAGGGTTTTAAAATAGGTGCCCTGTTGGATTTTAACACTCACTTCTGGTATTTCGTTTTTTAAAGAGTTTTCCAGCTCCTTCAAAACACTTTGGCTAATATCAATAGGTAAATAATTAAAATCGTATTCCTTGTCTACCAGTTCTTTCAATAAAACTTTGGTTTTCTTGCCGTCTCCGGCGCCGAGTTCAATAAGGTCAAATCCGCCTTTTTTATTGATGATTTCAGCAATAGCCGACTTATGTTTTTTCAGAATATTTAACTCGCAATTAGTGAGATAATATTCTGGCATTGCCATTATTTGCTGAAAAAGTTTATCTCCTTTTTCATCATAAATATATTTTGAAAGTAAATATTTTGGAAAGCTGGTTAGGCCTTTGTACACGTCTTCTTCAAAAGCCGACTGAAATGTGGTTGGTGTGGTTTTCATTTAAATTTGTTGGTTATTTAGCCAATCTTAAGCCGGTGAATTGCCAGCGTAAATGTGGATGAAAAAAATTGCGATAAGTAGGGCGGGAATGATTTGGTGATGTGGCAACTGAAGAACCGCGAAGCACTTTTTGGCTTACCATGAATTTACCATTGTATTCGCCAAGTGCACCTTTGGGTTTAGTGTAATTAGGGTAGGGGGAATAAGCGCTCTCTGTCCATTCCCAGCGGGTGCCCCAGTTAAAATATTGCTGTGCGGTTTCCCATTCAAATTCGGTTGGTAATCTTAAATTTTTCCATTGGGCAAATGCAAAAGCTTCAAAATATGAAATGTGACTTAGTGGGGCTTCAGGCACCAGTTTTGTAAGTCCGTTTAATGTATATTGATGCCACTCTCCATCTATTTTATGCCAGTAAAATGGCGCTTCAATATTGTTATTGTTTACCCAATCCCAACCTTCGGCGTGCCAAAGCAAAACATCTTTATAAGCTCCGGCTTCTATAAATTCTATAAACTCGGCATTGGTAACCAATTTGTTCGAAATCTGGTAATCGTTTAAATAAACCTTGTGAACGCCCTGTTCATTGTCGTAGCAGAAATCATCGGTTTTATGGCCAACTTCGTAAACGCCTTCAGAAATCGAAATCCATTCTTGTTTAAAATCCTGGATAGGATTCTCTTTAAATTGATCGTTATATTCAGGAAATAATGGATTATTCCCGAGGATATATTTAATATCGGTTAATAAAAGTTCCTGGTGTTGTTTTTCGTGGTGGCAACCAATTTCTACTACCCCGCAAAGTTCTTCTGAAATTTTCTCTTCTTTTAAAAATTTCTGCATTGCCTTTGATACATAGTTTCGGTACTCATAAACCCAGGCAACGGTGGGACGTGATAAATTTCCCCGATTGGTACGAATTACCTTATCGCCAACACTTTCGTAATAACTATTAAAAACGTAGGCTGAATTCTTATCAAAAAGTTTATAATTCTTAACATTGGGTTTTAAAACAAATTCTTCAAAAAACCATGTGGTATGGCCAAGGTGCCATTTGGGGGGAGAAACATCTTCTATAGGTTGTACCACATAATCTTCGGTTTCCAGAAAGGAACAAATCAATTCAGAATGTGCCCTGGTTTTCTTAAAAAAATCGAGTAATTGTTCTTGTGACAGCATAAAAAAGAGTGGTACTTTTTTGGGTACCACTCAAATTTACAATTTTTTCTTTCGGTCTGAAACCAACGCTAGTTAAGGCCAAGTTAAAGTATAACTTGCTTACTATAGATTTAATGGAAGGGTGTAACTTATTTTTGTAGGTTTTCCTCCACGGGTTCCCGGTTTCATTTCGGGAATCTTTTTCAGCATATTTTCTACAGCTGCGATTACCGGTTTTTGATCACCTTTTACAGAATTTACCACCGTTTTCCCTTCTTCGTCTACGTGCATTTTTACTACAACCTTTCCTCTTATAAATTCCCCTTTATCATTTCTTGGGTATTTATAATTGTTTTTAACGTGTTCCATTAATTTTTGGTTGAAACAGTTTTTTAGGTCTTCACTGCTTTCACACCCAGGCCATACCGGTGCTTTTTCTCGTACGGTAACCGTATTTCCTTCTACATTTACATCGTCTTGAGCAAATGCAAAACTGCCGGTTAAAAGAAAGAAGCAAAACATTAATTTTTTCATAGCTTGGGGGATGTGGGTTTCCTTACTGTTTTTCTAGAAATTAAAAGGAACGGTAAAATTGCGGTCGTCTGGTTCGCCCTGTAAAGTTCCCGGTTCCATATCAGGAATTTTTTCTATCATTTTCTTAGCGGCAGCGTTTACTTTAGGTTCAGGACCGTCAACCGAATTTACTACTGCTTTACCTTCTTCAGTAATTGTAAAAGAGATCTTTACTTTTCCGCGAATATAATCACCGTCCTCGGTTTGCGGGTATTCGTAATTTTCTCTCACGTGTTGTGATAGTTTTTGATTAAAACAGGCTTTTACGTCTTCGGCGTCTTCACAACCGGGCCAAACCGGCGAAGTTTGTTGTGCCTTGGCACTGGTTAAGCCTCCAATTACAAAACATGCGATAAGCATTAACTTTTTCATAAACTTTAAAATTTTAATTAAATTATTTTGGGTTATACCGCCACCTTTGCTTTTATGCCAGGATGCGGATTATAATCTTCTAATTTAAAATCTTTATAGTCGAAATCAAAAATATTTTTTATTTCAGGATTTATTTTCATTGTTGGTAAGGCTCTTGGCTCCCTGGAAAGCTGCAATTTTACCTGATCCATATGATTGCTGTAAATATGAACATCACCAAAGGTGTGAATAAAATCGCCTGCTTCATAACCGCAAACCTGCGCCATCATCATTGTTAAAAGCGCGTAAGAAGCTATATTGAAAGGTACCCCAAGGAAAACATCGGCGCTTCTTTGATAAAGCTGAAGGGATAATTTTCCATCTGCTACATAAAACTGGAAAAACGCGTGGCAGGGCGGAAGTGCTGCTTTTCCGTTAGCTACATTTTCTGAAAAAGATTTTGAAGAATCTGGCAGTACAGAAGGATTCCAGGCAGAAACCAACATTCTCCTGCTATTGGGATTCTTTTTCAGGGTTTCAATAATTTCTTTAATCTGGTCTATTTCTTCGCCATTCCAATTACGCCATTGCTTACCGTAAACAGGGCCCAAATCACCATTTTCATCGGCCCATTCATTCCAAATTCTAACGCCGTTTTCCTGTAGGTACTGTACGTTAGTATCACCTTTTAAAAACCACAGCAATTCATAAATAATAGATTTTAAATGCAGTTTCTTGGTAGTAACCATTGGGAAACCTTCGCCAAGGTCAAACCTTAATTGATGACCAAAAATACTCCTTGTGCCCGTGCCGGTTCTATCGCCTTTATCGGTTCCGTTATCTAAAATATGTTGTAAAAGCTCGTGATATTGTTTCATAAGTTTAGGGTGCAGAAGATTAGTTTTGCTAAAATAGCAAAAGCTTCTCAAATAAAATTCTGAAAGGTATTTTTATAAATTATCCAATGATCATTCCGGCGATTGTTGCCGAAAGTAGCGATGCAATAGTTCCGCCAATTAAAGCTTTCATCCCAAATTCAGATAAAGTTTTTCTTTGCCCTGGTGCTAGCGAGCCAATCCCTCCAATTTGGATTCCTATTGATGCAAAGTTTGCAAATCCGCATAGCATATATGTCGCCATAATTACCGATTTTTCGTAGGTAAGGCTAAGCGCGTTTGCGGTATTTTTAAGATCGGCCAGTTGAACATAACCTACAAATTCACTTGCGGCTAGTTTAATTCCCAGCAATTGTCCCATAAGCATCATATCTTCTTTTGCAACGCCAATAAGCCACATTAAAGGAGCGAAAATAGTTCCTAAAATAGCTTCCAGAGAAAACCCTGAATATGGGGTGTTTTCAGCTAAAAATGCATTTATACCCGTCCAGGAACCTGTCCAGTTCAATATATAATTAATCATCGCTATAAATGCAATAAATACTAAAAGCATTGCTGCTACATTGGCGGCAAGTTTTAAACCTTCCGTAGTTCCGTTGGCAATGGCATCAAGAATATTGGAGCCAATTTTATCTGAAGAAACATCAACGTTAGTATTAATTTTATTCTGTTGCGGGTATAATATTTTGGAAACTACAATCGCTCCCGGCGCCGCCATTACTGATGCTGCCAATAGGTGTTTTGCAAATTGAAGTCTAAGTTCGGGATCGTCACCACCTAGAAAACCAATATACGCGGCGAGTACACCACCGGCAACTGTTGCCATACCACCAATCATTACCAGCAAAATTTCAGAACGATTCATTCGTTCCAGGTAAGCTTTAATCATAAGTGGTGCTTCGGTTTGTCCCAGGAAGATATTCCCGGCCACACTTAAACTTTCGGCTCCCGAAATTCCTAATAATCGGGTAAGGATCATCGCCATTCCCTTTACTACAATCTGGATAACGCCCAGGTAAAATAGCACTGAGGTTAATGCTGAAAAGAAAATAATGGTGGGTAAAACCTGGAAAAGGAAAATAAAGCCGAAACTATCAACATCCATCATTCCCCCGAGAAGAAATTCACTTCCTGCCGCGGTAAAATCAAGGATTAGCACGAAGATATTTCCTACGAATTCAAATATATTCTGGATAAAAGTAATTTTTAGAACTCCAATTGCTAATAATAATTGGGCTCCAAGACCAATACCAATCGTTTTCCAGTTTATGGCTTTACGATTATTACTGAATAAGAAAGCGATAATAAGCAAGGTGAGCATTCCTAAAGCTCCACGGGCAATACTGCTAACTGAAAGTCCCGCACTGGGAATCATTTCTTTTACCATTGGTGCCGGAATTACCTCTTTTGGATCATTAAATGAGGTATCCTTAAAATGAAATTCTTTATTGGCGTGGTTAATTGCCAGGCTAGAATCTGTAAGAGTAGAAACACGATAATTTACAATACTATCCTTAGGAGTGTTGTAAAATAATACGAGCAGTTTATTTTGAAAAATATAATTTCCTCTGGCAAGCGTATCATCGGTTTTAATGATGCTAAATATTCCCTCGTCTAAGTTTAAGGTGTTGCCATTAATAAAGTTTTCCTGTGCAGATTCCTGCTGGTCCTGGTCTAAAGTCCAGGTTTTTGAAATGTCTTGAGAAAAAGTGCTGGTCACACTAAATAGAACTAAAATCAGGCAAAACCAGGTTTTATTCATAAAGTCGGGCATTATTTGCGTTTGGAGATTTCGTCCCGTATACGTGCCGCTTTTTCGTAATCTTCATTATTTACGGCCTGGGAGAGCAAAGTTTTTAGTTCGTCTAAAGATAATTTTTTGTAATTGGTGTCGTCAGATTTTATATCAATATCATCTGGAAGTAATTCTTCTGAAATTATTTCTTCTTCCTGCTTTTCGGCGGCTTCCTGTTCTGCTTCATCTCCTTTCAGGAAGATTCCAGCTTTATCAAGAATGTTTTTATAAGTAAAAATAGGAGCATCAAACCTTAGCGCTAGAGCAATAGCATCGCTGGTACGCGCATCAATAATTTCTTCAATCTTATCGCGTTCGCAAATAAGGCTGGAGTAAAAAACTCCATCTACCAGTTTATGAATAATTACCTGTTTAACGGTGATCTCAAACCTGTCGGCAAAATTTTTAAAAAGGTCGTGGGTTAAGGGGCGGGGAGGTTTAATCTCTTTTTCCAGGGCAATCGCGATAGATTGCGCTTCAAAAGCTCCAATAACAATGGGGAGTTTACGTTCTCCCTCTACCTCGCTTAAGATTAAAGCGTAAGCTCCGTTCTGGGTTTGACTATAAGAAATTCCTTTTATATTAAGGCGCACTAAACTCATATATCATCAATTAAAAAAGGCTGTCTAAAGCAGGACTTTCACCGTATTTAGACAGCCCTTTTAAGGGGTGCAAGTTATAAAAATTATGCGTTTTTCGCTTTAAATTCCTTTAGTTTTTCGTTTAGCTTAGGTACGATCTCAAAAGCATCACCAACTACCCCGTAATCTGCGGCCTTAAAGAAAGGTGCTTCAGGATCGTTGTTAATCACTACTTTAGTCTTGGCAGCGTTAATTCCGGCTAAATGTTGAATAGCGCCAGAAATTCCCACAGCAATATAAAGGTTAGAAGCTACAGGTTTTCCTGTTTGCCCAACGTGTTCGCTGTGCGGTCTCCAACCCATATCACTAACAGGTTTAGAACAAGCGGTAGCTGCGCCAAGAATATCGGCCATTTCTTCTATCATTCCCCAGTTTTCCGGACCTTTAAGTCCGCGGCCACCAGAAACTACGATCTCCGCATCGGCAATTGTTACCTTGTCTTTTGCTTTATCTACCGATTCTACATTTACAGTAAAGTCACCTTCTTTTAATTCTGGTGAAAAATCTTCAACAGTAGCATCTCCTGCATTTTCTTTTAAGCCGAAAGCATTTTGAGATAATCCCACGATCTTAATATCTGTAGTGATTTTGGTAAAGTTGAAAGCTTTATTGGTAAAAGCACTTCTTTTTACTGTAAAAGGATCTGTGCTTTCTGGTGCTGCCATTACGTTAGAAGCATAACCAGCTTCTAAATGCACGGCTAAAAGTGGAGCCACATATTTGCTGTTCGCGCTTTGGCTTACCACAACTATTTTGCTTCCTTCTTTCTTTGCGGCTTGTGTCAAGGCATCAGCATAAGCTTCAGCATTGAATTTACTTAATTTATCGTTTTGGATGTTAAGCACTTTGCTAACACCATATTTTCCAAGTTCAGAAGCATCAGTAGCGTTAAAACTTACTGCAACTACTTCATCACCGCCGGCTACTTCTTTTGCGTAAGAAGCAACTTCAAAAGCAGCTTTTTTAAACTTGCCATCTTCGGTTTCTGTATATATTAAAACTGACATATTATTTGTTTTTTTGTCATTCCCGCGCAGGCGGAAATCTATTTTATACTCCTTTCCACATTTATTTCAGTAAAGGCGGAAATCTTATTTTCTAATTTATATCGCTTTGGCTTCGTTGTGAAGTAAATCTATCAATTCATCAAGATTTTCAGGATCTACCAGTTTTACATCTCCTTTTGGAGCTGGTTTTTCAAACTTCACAGCTTCGGTGTGAGTAGTTGCCTCATCGGGTTCTACAACATTAAGCGGCTTTTTACGGGCCTGCATAATTCCACGCATATTTGGAATCTTAAGATCGCTCTCTTCAACCAAACCTTTTTGTCCTCCAATTACTAATGGAAGGGAAGCGGTTAAGGTTTCTTTACCACCATCTATTTCTCTAATTGCTGTAGCTTTATCACCTTCAACTTCTAAACTAATACAGGTGTTAATGAAATTAGCGTCAAGAATTGCGGCAAGCATTCCCGGTACCATTCCACCATTATAGTCAATAGATTCGCGGCCGGCGATTATAAGGTCGTAACCACCTTCTTTAGCAACTTTTGCCAATTGTTTTGCTACCTGGAAACCATCGGTTGCAGGAGTATTTACTCTTATAGCATTATCCGCTCCAATAGCCAGGGCTTTTCTTAAAGTTGGTTCAGTTTCAGCGCCACCTACATTTACTACATCTACACTTGCGCCTTGTTTTTCTTTAAACCACATGGCACGGGTAAGTCCGAATTCATCATTTGGGTTAATTACAAAATTCACTCCGTTGGTATCGAATTTCGAATCGCCGTCGGTAAAATTGATTTTTGAGGTAGTATCAGGAACATGACTAATACATACTAATATTTTCATTATAGCGAGTTTTTTAAATTTATAACGATTTCGTTTACGAAGTTACATAATTTAATTCAGAAAATGCTATGCACGCATAATAAATTTCAGGAATTTTAATTCTTTAAATTTTATTGAATTCTTAAATAAACAGCAAATAATATAATTTAACAGCATAAAATAATAGTAAAATTCCTTATTTATTAATTGAAAGGCGTGTATTTTTAATTGATATAGCCTGCTTGCAAATTTTTGTGGATTATTAGTGGTGAAAACTTTATTGAATTACTATTTTTGTTCTTTCAAGATATATAAATAGTATAGCATATAATGAAGACAATTCAATTTAGGGAAGCCGTTCAGCAAGCGATGAGCGAAGAGATGCGAAAAGACGAGTCTATTTATTTAATGGGCGAGGAAGTAGCAGAATATAATGGTGCTTACAAAGCCTCTAAAGGTATGTTGGACGAGTTTGGCCCTGAGCGCGTGATAGATACCCCAATTGCTGAACTTGGATTTTCGGGAATTGGAGTAGGTTCAGCAATGAATGGTAACAGGCCAATCATTGAATTTATGACCTTTAACTTCTCTTTAGTTGGAATTGACCAGATAATAAACAATGCGGCCAAAATGCGCCAAATGAGTGGTGGGCAGTTTAATATCCCCATCGTTTTTAGAGGCCCAACCGCTTCAGCAGGTCAGTTAGGTGCAACGCACTCGCAGGCTTTTGAAAGCTGGTTTGCTAATTGCCCGGGTTTAAAAGTTATTGTTCCTTCTAATCCTTACGATGCTAAAGGTTTGCTTAAAGCTGCAATTAGAGATGACGATCCTGTGATCTTTATGGAAAGCGAGCAAATGTATGGTGATAAAGGAGAAGTTCCTGAAGATGAGTATGTAATTGAAATTGGTAAAGCCGATATTAAAAGAGAAGGTAGCGATGTAACAATTGTTTCTTTCGGAAAAATTATAAAAGAAGCTTACAAGGCAGCTGATAAATTAGCGGAAGACGATATTTCTTGTGAGATCATAGATCTTAGAACAATTCGTCCAATGGATCACGAAGCCATTATCGAATCGGTTAAGAAAACCAATCGTTTGGTAATTTTAGAAGAAGCATGGCCATTTGGAAATATTTCAACTGAAATTACTTATCAGGTACAGTCTAAGGCTTTTGATTATTTAGATGCGCCAATTGTAAAAATAAACACTGCCGATACTCCGGCACCTTATTCTCCTGTATTGCTTAAAGAATGGTTGCCAAACAGCGACGATGTTATTAAAGCAGTGAAGCAGGTTATGTATATTGACTAAACCAGCATGAAGCTGGACGCAAAAATTAGTAATAAACAGTCAGTTAATTATAAGTCTGTGAGTAATTCCATTTTTGGAACAAACTTACAAATAGATAGAAAATCCTTATAAATTTGAAACTTCATCGGATGCTGATTCGGTGAAGTTTTTTTTTGCCCTGAAGAATGAAGATGACGAAAGCAAATTTTCTTTCCCTATTCTTATTAATGTGCTGTACCATGCTTATGGCACAAACCAAAGTTGGCGGCGTGGTTAAAGACCAAAACGGCGAAGCGCTTCCATTTGTAAATGTGATCTTTAATAATTCTTCGGAAGGAACCACTTCGGGTGAAAACGGGAAGTTCTATTTACAGAGTGAAAATAACCATACCGAACTCAAAATTTCTTTTATAGGCTATAAAACTGAAATAATCCCGCTTCAGCAAAAAACCAATCTATCTCTTGAAATTGAATTACAGGAAGAGGCTTCCAGTCTTAGTGAAGTAAAAATAGTTAGGGGGAAAACTTCAAAAAAGAATAATCCCGCTATAGATATTCTAAAAAAGATATGGGAAAATAAACGCGATAATGGGGTTTCTGCTTTTAAACAATATGAGTATAAAAAATATGAAAAGCTGGAATTCGATTTAGACGGGATTGATAGCTCTGTAGTGAAAAACCCGGTTTTTAATGGAATGGAATTCATTTTTGACTATTCTGATACTAATAGAATTTCGGGAAAAACTATTTTGCCTGTTTTTATTAACGAATCGGTTTCTAAGGTTTATGGCGATAATATTGAAAATGAAGAACGCGAAGATCTCTTGGGAAATAAGAATTCTGGTTTTGAGCAAAATCAAAACCTAATTGCTGCGGTAAAAGATGTGTATGATGAGTATAATGTCTACAACAACTATATCAAGGTTTTTGATAAGAGTTTTGTAAGTCCGCTTTCTACAACAGGCATCAACAACTACAATTATGTATTGAGCGATAGTACGTATATAGAAGATAAATGGTGTTACAATATAATTTATTATCCGCGTCGTGAGAACGAATTAACTTTTAAAGGAGATTTTTGGGTAAACGATACTACCTGGGCGGTGAAGAAAATAAATCTTGAAGCTTCCCGCGATGCCAATATAAACTGGGTAAAGGAGCTGTATATAGAGCAGGAATTTGAGGTGCTTAACGATTCGGTTTTTCTGATTTCCAAAGATTATTTCCAGGCTAATTTCTCATTAACCAAGAAAGAAAGTTCAAAAGGAGTTTACGCAAAACGTACCCGGGTTTTTGATGAATATCAATTCAACATAAAGAAAGCAGAAGACTTTTACGATAAGCGAACTTATAAATTCAACGAAGAGGTCTATAAACGGGACAAAGAATTTTGGAAAGAAAATCGTTTGGAAGAGCTAAATAAGGAAGAAGAAGATATTTATGTGATGCTGGATAGCTTAACCAAAGTCCCCGCCTTTAATAGAATTTACGATATCGCCACCATCGCAGAATCTGGTTATGTAGAATTTAACGGCTGGGATTTTGGTCCTGTTTATTCTTTATTCGACTATAATCAGGTAGAAGGATTTAGAACCCGTGTGGGCGGTAGAACTTATTTTGGCCAGCACGATCCCTGGCGAATTGAAGGTTATCTAGCCTATGGTTTTAAAGATGATAAATTTAAATATGGGATTTCTGGGAAATGGCTTTTAGATTCCAGGGCACGTTTAATTATTTCTGGCGGAAAAAGACGTGATATAGAACAACTGGGGGCAAGTTTAACCAATAATACTACAGATGTTTTAGGTCGCAGTTTGGCATCATCTGGTTTGGTAAGCGTGGGCGATAATGATAAATTAAGTAATATAGATTTAAGTACCGTAAATCTTGAAATTGAGCCCTGGTATAATTTTAATGTCCGGTTTGGTGCTTCTTACCGCGAGTTAAGTTCGGCATCCCCGGCATTTAGTTTAGATTATTATACTAATGAAGCTCAAACTGAAACTGCTTCAACCATAAAACAAACCGAAATTTCTACCATTTTCACCTATACTCCCGGCAGGCAAACTTCTGGATTTGGAGTTGAACGAAATGTAGTAAACGAAGAGGAATTTCCTACCTTTTTCTTTAATTACACCTTGGGCTTAAAAAACGTATTAAATAGCGATTTTGATTACAAGAAGGTGCAGTTTTTTTACGATCAGCCACTTAAGATTGGAGGGTTTGGGAGAGCTAATGCCAGTTTGGAAGCAGGAAAAACCTTTGGTGAAGTTCCGTTGGGACTTCTAAACGTGGTGCCGGGAAACCAAACTTATTTCGCTATGTATAATTCATTTCCTGTGCTTAATTTCTATGAATTTGTAACCGATACTTATGTTTCTGCGCATTTTGATCATAATTTCAATGGACGATTATTTGCTCGAATTCCGCTTTTACGAGAATTGAATTTACGGGAATTGGTAGGCGCCAGAGCGGTTTGGGGAGAGATTTCAGAAGAAAATAAAGCTTTAAATGCGTCTGGAATTCCGCTGCGGGCACCAGATAAAGCACCATATTATGAGTATAGCATAGGAATAGGAAATATTCTTAAATTTCTAAGTATTGAAGCCCATTTTAGAGGAAATTATTTTGATGTTCCAGAGTCGCGGTCTTTTGCGGTAACAGCTTCCTTTGGTTTTCACTTCTAAATACGCCGAATTAATATTGATTTTCACTATATTTGCCGCCCTTAAATGAGAAAAAAGAAAGAAAAATGTCAGAAAGTTTTGATGTATTAATAGAGATCCCAAAGGGGAGTAGAAACAAATATGAGTACGATTTTGAGCTAAAGAAAGTCCGTTACGACAGGATGATCTTTTCTTCTATGATGTACCCGGCCGATTACGGTTTTATACCAAACACCCTTGCGCAGGATAGTGATCCATTAGACGTCCTGGTGTTGGTTAGTGAACCAACTTTCCCAGGAGTAGTAATGGAAGTTAAGCCAATTGGTGTTTTCCATATGGCCGATGAAAAAGGACCCGATGAGAAAATTATTTGTGTACCGGTTTCAGATCCTATTTGGAATAGATTGAATGATCTAAATGAATTGAACGGTCACATGGTTAAAGAAATTGAACATTTCTTTAAAGTTTATAAAGATCTTGAGAAGAAAAAAGTAGATGTTGGTG
>NZ_CAXAVR010000019.1:0-35856 GCF_963972535.1 uncultured Salegentibacter sp. | reverse complement strand
AGGACAACAATCACTTTGATTTACTTATTTGCGACCTCTCTTTTAAACAGGATTACAGAGATGAAAAAATAACTTCGGGCCAGGAACTTGTTTCAATCTTAAAAAACGAAGACCCCAAATTAAAGGTTATCGTAAACTCTATTGAAGATCATCCGCAAACCGTTCGTGATTTATGGAATTCCGGTAATATTGACGCTTATGTTTGTAAAGACCGTAATGGACTTAAAGATCTGAAGGAAGCGATTAAAGCTGTAAGCAAAAACAAAAAATACAATTCTCCTTCTATTGAAAAAGCTCTAAAACAGAAAAACCTGCTTAGCCTTAACGAATTTGAGATAAGCATTGTGAAATATCTTTCCAACGGTTACACTCAGGATGAAATTGAAAGAGAATTGAAGAAAAAAAATATTAAACCCAGTAGTAGAAGCGCTATAGAAAAGCGTTTAAAAGAGCTACGCGAAGAATTTAAAGCAAACACCAATCCTCATCTCATTGGGATAATGAAAGACCTTAAATTGATTTAAAAAGTATTCTCTCTTTATAAAAAGCATAAGCTAATTTAAAACACCCCCTACTTCCCACAAGATTCCCCACTCCCAAAGCTTATTTCAAATAAAAAAACCATCCGGTGCAATTGCTACCAGATGGTTCAATCACACACTTACTAAACTTATAAACTACTAGCTAATGGGTTTAATAGTAAACTTGTAGCAGTTTAAATATACTCTTCATTATTATCCCAAATTTTGATAAGCAACTTTAGCAGCAATGATGAAAAAATAAGTCTATATTAAGAATTGTGAGTACTTTAAATTAATAACGCAACCGTTTGTGTTAAAAAACCTATTCTGAAAGCTCATATTTTGCTTAAAAAACTATTTTACAGGGGATATTATCTCATTTAACTTACGAATACGATTGATTTTTTTATATTTTTACCCGAAACATTAAAACCAATTTTAAAATGAAATTAAAACAAAGCCTTCCAATTTTATTACCGGCGCTTATCGCCTTTGGTTGTAAGGATAACAACAAACAGGAGGAGAAAGATGAGACATCTGAAGATTCTATAGCACAACAAGATACTATTAAATATCACTCAGAGCCTTTAATTACTGACCATTTTACTGCAGACCCTTCAGCTCACGTATTTGAAGATAAAATATTTATTTATCCCTCTCATGATTGGGATTCCGGAGAACCTGAAATGGACGACGGCAATCATTTCAACATGAAAGATTATCACGTGTATTCTATGGAAGACCCTGATGGCGAAGTAACCGATCATGGTGAAGTTCTTAACGTAGAAGACGTAGCCTGGGCAAAACGCCAAATGTGGGCACCTGATGCGGCAGAAAAAGATGGCAAATACTACCTTTTCTTCCCTGCAAAAGATAAAGACGATATTTTTAGAATTGGAGTAGCTACATCTGATAAGCCAGAGGGTCCTTTTACCCCGGAAGAAAAACCAATTGAAGGCAGCTACAGTATAGATCCCGCGGTTTACAAAGATACCGATGGTGAATATTATATGTATTTTGGCGGAATTTGGGGTGGCCAGTTACAACGTTGGCAAACCGGAGAATTTGTTGAAGAAGATGAATATCCTGCTGATGATGAACCAGCACTTAGCCCTAAAATTGCTAAAATGAGCGATGATCTATTGAGTTTTGCTGAAGAACCAAAAGATGTTGAAATATTAGATGAAAACGGAGAGCCTATTACCACAGGTGATAACGACCGTAGATTCTTTGAAGCAGCCTGGGTTCACCAATATAATGGTAAATATTATTTCTCTTACTCTACCGGAGACACCCACAATATTGCGTACGCCATTGGCGATAGCCCTTATGGCCCTTTCACTTATCAGGGAGTAATTTTAGAACCGGTTGTAGGTTGGACCAACCACCACTCTATAGTTGAGTACGAAGGAAAATGGTATTTATTCTACCACGATAGTTCACTTTCAGACGGAAAAACCTACTTAAGAAGTATGAAAATGATGGAAATTGAACATTATGAAGATGGTAAAATAAAAACAATGCAGTCTTATACTGAATTAGACTAAGGAAAACTGTTATTATTGAAAAGCTGCTGATATTTAAACTATCAGCAGCTTTTTTTATTCCATATTTTAACGAAGCATATTTTTCTGAAATAATCTAACTAAAAAAACCGATGCCTGGATGCATCGGTTTAAATATATCTTTAAAACTAAAACTATTAATCCCTATAAACTTCATCATTTCCAGAATAATGAAACCAATTAAATAAGGCTTCATTATCACTTGGTTTTCCATTAGAAGTGGTGAATAGTCCTAAGTTAACACCTACAAATCCGCCGGCTACCTGGGTACTAAGATATTTTCCATCCTGAGTTTCTCCCAATTGCTGCCATTCACCTTCAGTTTTGTAGTAGAAAGTATATTCATCTTCTTCAAACTTCAGTTTAAATTCAACTTCAGATACTGTATTGTCTAAAGAAATACTTTCTATTAATTCATCAGACTTATATAATTGCACAACAGGTTGTTCATTCTCTTTAGAGAGGGCTGCGTAATAATAATGGGTTTCCTTTTGAAAAGCGAGCAAACCGGCTTTCTCATTTTCAGCCTTTGCATCAAATTCAACTGAAATAGAAACTTCACCAATTATATGTTGCTGCCTATGACCAAGAAAACTAGGATTAGCCTCGCCTTCCACAGTTTCAGGACGGGTTTTAAGGATAATCCCTTCAGCTCCATTTTTTAGATCATACCAGTTAGTTTTTGGGTTTCTAAGCATCATCCAGTTTAGCGGCAACTCCTTTTTATCAAATTTTTCTTTAAAAGAAAAGTTACCGTTTAACGGAATTAAATCATTTTTTAGTTCAACTCCCTCTGGCAGTGGATAAGAATATTTAATTTCTTCGCCCCCTAAATCGAAAATAGGCCAGTCGTTTTCCCATTTCACCGGAGTTAAGAAAGTTTCCCTTCCCGTATTATATAAATCGCCTTCATATGGTCTCACAGCAAGGAAAACTCCGTACCAATCACCATTTGGATGTTGTACAATATCGGCATGCCCCGCAGAAGTAATAGGATTTTCCCGATCTGGATCTAAATGACGCTGGGTTAAGATTGGGTTTTCTTCAAAAGGAATAAACTCATCATCAATATTGGTGTTTCGGTAAATCATTTCAGAATGGTTCACGGCGGTTCCACCTTCAGCTGTCATTAAATAATAATAACCGTTTAGTTTATAAATCCTGGGACCTTCAGCCCAAACGGGTTCAGTAGAAATATCTACCCCGCCATCTACCAAAATTCGGTTCTCACCAATAGTTTTTAGATTTTCTTTATCAAACTCAATCATTCTAATGGTTCGGTGTCCTTCGTATTTAGCCTGGTTATTTGGCGGTTCACTGTTATAAACCAGGTAAGATTTACCGTTATCGTCAAAGAATAATCCGGGATCTATTCCACTAACTTCCGGAAGCCAAACCGGATCGGACCACGGGCCGGCAGGATCTTCTGCAGTCATTACAAAATTACCTTTCCCATCAACAATGGTACAGGTTAAATAGTAAGTACCCTTATCGTAACTAATATCGGGTGCAAAAACTGCCCGGGAAGTCCCAAAGCCATGTAGATCTACCTGCTCTGGCCTGTGAATCACATTTCCCACTTGCTTCCAATTAACTAAATCAGTACTATGAAAAACAGGGATGCCGGGGTAAAAGGCAAACGTAGAGTGTACCATATAAAAGTTTCCCTCTCCATCATCGGTTATGGCGGGGTCAGGATACCATCCGGCCAGGATAGGGTTTAAAAAATTTTCCTGTGCAGCTCCCCTGCCCAATACGATGAATAATAACAATAAACTAAATAATAATTTCCTCATAATAAACGCAATCGATTGTTAGCTCAAATATATGTTTATTTTTAAATTAAAAGAATTAAGTAAGACTAAAAAATAGGAATTCAACCGGAAATCTATAATTTTTATGCAACCATAAAAAAATGTTTCGTAATATTGTTGCACAACCTAATTTTAGTGTCTATTTGATGAAAAAGAAAGAAGTTACAATTTATGATTTAGCAAAAGAGCTAAACTATTCTCCTTCCACCATTTCAAGAGCTTTAAACAACCATAAAAGTATTGGAAAGAAAACCATAAAAAAGATTCAAAAAACTGCAGAAGAATTTAATTATCGCCCTAATGCCTTAGCTGCCAGTTTAAGAAATAACACTTCCAGAACCATCGGAATAACGATTCCTAAGATAAATCATCCATTTCAAGCTTCTTTGATTACAGGAATTGAAAAAACCGCCAGAAAAGCAGGCTATAATGTGATTATCACACAATCTGATGATAAATACAAAAATGAAGTTGATAACGTAAAAGCTTTATACGACGCTAGAGTTGGAGGCTTAATTGTTTCTTTAGGAATGGAAACTAGAGACACCAGCCATTTTGACCAATATGTGAAACAAAATATACCTATAGTATTTGTAGACCGGGTGCCTGAAAATTTCAATTCTTACCGTGTTATTATTGATAATCACGCTGCTGGATACCGGGCTACAAAACACTTAATAGAACAAGGATGTAAACGAATTGCGCATTTCGCTGGAGCTCAACACGTTAATGTTTATAATTTAAGAAAGAAAGGATACGTGGATGCTCTTATAGACTCTGGACTTCAGGTTGACGAAGAACTCATAATGGATATGAAAACCCTTAGTTTTGAAGAAGGAAAGAAGGCAACCGAAAAGTTATTAAAACTTGATAATCCTCCAGATGGTATTTTTTCTGCTATCGATACTGCTGCAGTAAGTGCAATTTTATATGCTAAAGAAAAAGGAGTTAAAATTCCTGAGGAACTCGCTATTATTGGCTTTAACGATGATCCTATTTCCAGAATCGTAGAACCTACCCTGTCTACCGTTTCGCATCCCGCCCAAAAAATGGGAGAAATATCTACAAAAAGAATTTTAGAACACTCCACGCGTAAACTTGACGCTGCTGTTTCAGAAATTACAATGTTAGATACCGAAATTATTATAAGAAATTCCAGTAAAAGAAAGTAAAGGGATTTTAATTAGAATCCGAATAATTCAGGAAGCCAAAGACTTAAAAACGGGAAAATTATCACCAATATTAAGGAAATCAACATTCCCACAAAAAGTGGTAGCAGAGGTTTTACCACTTTTTGAATAGTAGTATTTGCAACTCCTACCCCTATAAATAAAACTGAACCTACGGGTGGCGTACAAAGCCCAATACATAAATTCAGGATCATTATTACTCCAAAATGTACCGGATCTATTCCCATAGCTACTGCAACCGGAAGAAATATTGGGGTGAAAATCAATACCGCCGGCGTCATATCCATAAAGATTCCCACAAATAATAATATCAGGTTTATTAAAATAATCACTACAAACGGATTATCACTAAAGCCTAATAAAGCTGAAGTTACTTCCTGCGGAATATTTTCGTAAGACATTACCCAGGACATTGCAATAGACATGGCAATAAGTAACATTACCAAAGAAATGGTCCCTACTGATTCTACCAGTACGGTTTTAAGTTTAGAGAAATTCAATTCTTTATAAAGAAAAGCCAGTATCAGGCAATAGACAACAGCCACAGAGGAAGCTTCAGTAGCAGTAAAAATTCCGCCAACAATTCCGCCAATAATTATTATTAATAAAAGCAGGCTTGGAAGGGCATCAAAAAAAGACCGCATAATATGTTTAAGTGAACTTCTTTTTCCTGTAGGGAAACCTTTCTTTTTTGCCCAAACTAAAGCAATGGCCATTAAAATTAAACCGGTAAGAATTCCGGGAAGATAACCGGCTAAAAATAATGCCCCTATACTCACCCCACCACTGGCAAGAGAATAAATTATAAAAATATTACTTGGCGGAATTAAAAGTCCCGTGGTGGCGGAAGTTACATTTACAGCAACACCATATTCTTTGGTATAACCTTCTTTTTCCATCCTTTCAGACATAAAACTACCTATAGCGGCAGCAGCAGCACCGGCAGAACCTGCAATTGCACCAAACATCATTGCAGCTACAATATTTACGTGCGCTAAACCACCGGGCAAAGCTCCCACAAGAGATTTTGCAAATTCAATTAACCTTTTAGCAATTCCGCCGCTATTCATAATGTGGCCGGCAAGTATAAAAAACGGAATAGCGAGTAAGGAAAAACTATCTAACCCGGTAGCCACTCTTTGAGAAATAGTGGTAAAAGCAGGAATAGTATCTACACTAAATAACAATGTTAGTACCGAAGCTATCCCAATGCTCCAGGCAATGGGAACGCGAATTCCCACCAAAACTATAAAGCTAAAAATTAAAACAAATATTTCCATTTACCGATTTGTTTTTAATTCCTGCAAGGTTTGCCGCATTTGCATCCATTTAAAATAAATTATCATCAGACCTGAAATAGGCAAAACCAGGTATACAAATCCCATAGGCAAACCTAATGCTGCAGAAGTTTGTTCGAGCTTAAAGGAAACATATACATACCTACCACCGCCAATTACAAAAATTGCAGCGGTAAAAAGCATAATTATTAATTGCACCAGGAGATCGAGTTTTAATTTTGTCCTGATACTAAACGATTTTGGAAGTAAATCTATAGTGATATGCGTATTTCTACCCGAAATATAAACGGCCCCAAAAAGGCTAACCCAAATTAGCATAAAACGCGCCAGCTCATCTGTCCACGAGCTTTGATCTGCCAGTAGATAACGACTACAAACACCCCATAACACGCTAAACAACATTACCGTTACCAGGCAAACAACCAACCATTCTAAAAACCAGTTAAGTTTTCTACTCATTTCCTAAGTTTTTAATTTCTTGAATGGTTTTATATAATTCAGGTTCTGTTTTTTCTAAATCTTTAATTATATGGCTACTTTTTTCTTTGAATAATTCTTTATCAGGGTAAGTGACTTTCACCCCTTCTTTCTTAATTGCCGTCAGTGCCTCTATTTCGGCAATCTCCCATAATTCCCTTTGTTTTACTGAAGCTTCCTGAGCAGCTTCCTGAATCCATTTTTTTTCTTCGGAAGAAAGCTTGTTATAAATCTGCGTACTTATCACCAAAATATCGGGTACAGCCGAATGCTCATCTAATGAAAAATTTTTACAAATTTCGTAATGTCTTGACGTGTAAAAGCTAGGCAAATTATTTTCTGCTCCTTCTACTACTCCTTGCTGCAGGGAAGTATAAAGTTCTCCCCAGGAAACCGGTGTAGGCGAGCCTCCAAGGGTTTTTACAAGGTTAATTGCCGTAGGACTTTGCATTACCCTTATTTTCAAACCTTTTAAATCTGCCGGAGTTTCAATAGGAGTGTCTTTTGTATAAAATGAACGGCTGCCCGCATCAAAATAGGTTAAGCCCCTTAACCAATATTTCTCGCCGTCTAAAAGAAGTTCATTTCCTAGCTCGCTATCATAAAGCTTATAACGATGCTCGCGGTCTTTAAAAATATAAGGATAACCAAAAACGCGAAGTTTAGGGGAAAAATTTTCCATCACGGCAGATGACACTTTGGTCATCGCTAAACCGCCCAGTTGCAAAAGTTCTAAACTCTGCCTTTCTGAACCTAACTGCCCGCCGGGGTAAACCTCTATTATTAATTCCCCATTAGATTTTTCTTCAACACGCTGAGCAAAAAATACTAAAGCCTGGTGAACCGGATGATCAAGACTCAACCCGTGGGAAAGTTTTAAAGATTTCACCTCATCTTTCTGGCTACAGGAAGCAAAGAGAATTAAGGCAATAAAAAGTTTGAAAACTGATCTCATGTAGATCTTATTTCAGTAATTATTTTTAGCACTTTGGCCACATTGTTTTTTATAGATTCAAAATCAGAATTTTCAACCATATTCTTTGGAATAAGTGCTGACCCCATTCCAACGCAAGTAACTCCAGCGATAAACCATGCTGTTATATTTTCTTCTTCAAGACTAACTCCGCCACTTGGCATAATTGAAGTCCAGGGTTGCGGGCCTTTTATAGCCTTTACAAAACCGGGCCCTAAAACAGCCGCCGGAAACAATTTCAATATTTCGCAGCCCAATTCTTCAGCCTGGCTTATTTCGGTTAGACTACCGCAACCGGGTAGGTATAACACTTTTCTACGGTTACAAACTTTAGCAACATCTTCCCTAATTACCGGGCTCACTACGAATTCTGCACCTAAATTCATATAAAGACTGGCAGTACCCGCGTCTACTACAGAACCTACACCAAGAATCATTTCGGGACATTCTTCTCTTGAAAATTTCAAGAGATTTGCAAAGACTTCGTGAGCAAATTCTCCCCGGTGAGTAAATTCAAAAAACCGTGCTCCTCCTTGATATACTGCTTTAAGCACTTGCTTAACTAATTCCTGGTCCTGGTGATAGAATAAAGGCACTAGCCCCAATTCTTTCATTTTTATCGCAATTTCCGGTCTGGATATTTTTTTCATGATATTTATCTTTTAATTCTTCCTGAGCCATCACCTTCAATTAATTCTAATACTTCTTCTTTACTTACCCTATTAAAATCTCCCACAATAGAATGTTTTAAACACGAAGCCGCCGTGGCAAAATCAAGCGCTTTTTGCTCTTTAAAGTGCTGAAGTCCGTAGATAAGTGCTCCCATAAAACTATCTCCAGCACCAACCCGATCTACAATAGGATAAATGTTGTATTCTATAGATGATAACAATTTTGACCCTGTAAACAGATCTGCCGACCATTTGTGATGAGAGGCGTTTAATTCTTCACGAGTTGTGATCGCGATTTTTTGTAATGAAGGAAATTTTTGTTGTAGAGCTTTAGAAAGTTCGTGATTATTCTGAATATCTTTTATATTGAAAAACTGGTTACAGGCATAAGCACCCGCAAGTAAAACATCGGTTTGTCCCACTAGTTTGGTCATCGTTTCTTCAGGATTTGCACCTTTGTATTGCCAAAGGTTTCCGCGGAAATTAAGATCACCGGAAATTTTAATCCCCTTACTTTTGGCCACCTCAACTGCATGCAAACAAACTTTTGCAGCTTTTGCCGAAATTGCCGGAGTAATACCTGACCAATGGAACCAGTTGCAATCTTTAAAAATCTCATCCCAATTAAACCATTCGGGTTCTATTTGTGAAAAAGCTGAATTTTCCCGGTCATAAATTATTTTCCCGGGACGGTTAATAGCGCCGGTTTCCAAAAAATATAATCCTAATCGATGCCCTTCAAATTTTATGTGATTTAAACCTACATTATTATTTCGTAAATCATTTATGGCTGATTTCCCTAAATCGTTTTCGGGTAAAACACTTAAAAACCCGGTTTTTAAACCAAAGTTTGCTGCAGTTATAAGCACATTTGCCTCACTCCCGCCGTACACAACTTTAAAATTATTTATTTGCGAAAACCTTAGCGCATCTTCGCAAGACAGGCGCATCAATAATTCCCCAAGGCTTACCAGCTTTTTCATAAATTACTTTTTGTCCATTTCAGGAAATTCAAAATACGATTCTGCATTGTAATAACATATATCCTGGATTATTTTACCTATCCATTCTATATCTTCCGGAAGTTCTTTGTTTTCAATATCTTTTCCGAATAAATTACATAAAACGCGTCTAAAATATTCGTGCCTTGGTACAGATAAGAAACTTCTACTATCAGTTAACATTCCGACAAAACAGCTAATTAAACCCATATTTGATAATGAATTCAACTGTTTTTCCATTCCATCTTTTTGATCTAAAAACCACCAGGCAGAGCCATGCTGAATTTTTCCTTTCCGGGAATCACTCATAAAATTCCCGGCCATTGTGGCCATCACTTCATTATCTGAAGGATTCACGTTATAAAGAATGGTTTTAGGCAAATCTCCATTTTTATTTAGTGTATCTAAAAATTTGGCCAGCGGCTTAGCCTGGTTTAAATCTCCAATACTATCTACGCCTGCATCTTTACCAATTTGGTTGAGTAATTTGGAATTGGTATCCCGCACCGGGCCCAGGTGTAATTGCATGGTCCAGTTCTTTTCAGCATACAAGCTACCTAATTTTAATAATAAAGCGGATTGATATTTCTCAGACTCTTTCGCAGTAAGGTTTTCTCCCGATAATTTTTTCTTGAGTAAATTATCTATTTCGCTTTTAGAAAAATCTTCAGCCAACATTCTTTCCAAACCGTGGTCTGAAAGCCTGCACCCGTGTTGATGAAAATATTCTATTCTACTTGCTACTGCTTTAATCAGGGAATCAAAATCTTTAATATCTACTTTAGTTTGATTTCCTATTCTTTTTAGATAAGCTACAAAATCATCGCTATCAATATTTAATAAACCATCTGGCCTAAAAGTGGGAAGCACTTTTACTTCAAAACCGTCTTCCGCAATCTTTTTATGATGCTTTAAATCATCGGCAGGATCATCTGTGGTGCAAACCACTTTTACATTCATTTTCTTTAGCAAATTCCTGGTAGAATAAGCCTGGGTAGCAAGCAAAGAATTACATTGATTGTAGATCTTTTTGGCATTTTTCTCAGTCAATAAATCGGTAATACCAAAATAGCGTTGCAATTCTAAATGCGTCCAATGATAAAGCGGATTTCGCATGGTATAAGGAATGGTTTCTGCCCATTTCTGAAATTTCTCCTCATCGCTACTATTTCCCGTAATATATTTTTCTTCAATACCAAGCGCCCGCATAGCACGCCATTTATAATGATCACCGGCAATCCAGATTTCAGTAAGGTTTTTAAATTGCCTGTCTTGAGCTATGTCTTTAACTGGCAAATGGCAGTGATAATCTATAATAGGCATATCTTTAGCATAGCGCTCATAAAGCTCTTTAGCAAAGCTATTTTCCAGAAGAAAATCTTCTTCAATAAAATTCATCATTTAATTCACTCTTTTCGGTTGTTATCTTAGCGTAAATACGGCTTCTTTAAACTGGGCTGCACCTAATTCCAGGCTCCTGGCAGAAGGGCTGGAACTTCCTATATAAATTTTAAATTCTCCTTTTTCTATGATACTTTCCCCATCATTGTTTACAAGTTCCATCATCTCTGGGGTAATTTCAAACTTTATTTCTTTGGAACTTCCTGCTTTTAAATTTACTCTTTTAATTCCGTAAAGTTGATATTTAGGCGCCTCTACAGAAGTTTCTAAATCTGAAACATACAATTGCACTACTTCTTCTGCTTCGCGATCTCCCACATTAGAAACTTCTATACTTGCCTCCAGGTTTTGACCTTTTCGAATTTTTTCTTTGGATAATTTTATATGAGAAAATTCAAAATCTGAATAGCTTAAGCCATATCCGAAAGGATACATTGGTTTTGCATCCATATATTTATAGGTTCTTCCTTTCATTGTGTAATCTTCGTAAGGAGGCAAATCGTCCAGGGATTTCGGAAAAGTAATTGGCAATCTGCCGGATGGAGAAACCTCACCAAAAATAATATCTGCAATGGCGTTACCACCTTCCTGGCCGGGATACCAAACCATTAATACAGCGTCTGCCAGTTCGTGTACTTCTTCCAGGTTTATTGGGCTTCCCCCCGTAATTACAGCAATTACCGGGTTATCGCCGGCGGCTTCATTTA
This sequence comes from uncultured Salegentibacter sp., assembly GCF_963972535.1. Taxonomy (NCBI): domain Bacteria; kingdom Pseudomonadati; phylum Bacteroidota; class Flavobacteriia; order Flavobacteriales; family Flavobacteriaceae; genus Salegentibacter; species uncultured Salegentibacter sp. The sequence continues at coordinate 24,238 of NZ_CAXAVR010000019.1, read as the reverse complement.
ATTTCCGTAAATAATCCAGCTGGTTTTCAGGAAGATTATAATCCAACCTATCTCCAAAAGTTTCTGAAGCTATAGACTCCCCTTCTTCACCTTCTAATACTCCTGAAATTCCTAACACGGCAATAGTAGCATCGCTATTTCCAGCATTCGGCGAAGCCCAATCCTGCGGGTTAGCATTTGGACGATCTAACAAAGTCCCCTGGCGGTATTGTAACTGACTTTGAGGTTTTATTGCTCCTGCTATTCCTTCAATAATTGTAACCAAATCGGGATTTACACCGTGATAGTTACCAAGCAAAATTTCAACACTCGTAGCATTTGGCCCGGTAATAAAATATTTCGCCAGGTCATTTTTCAAAGGAAGTACTTTGTCATTTTTAAGCATCACGATAGACTTTTGGGCAGTCTCCCTGGCCAATGCCCTGTGTTCACTCGTATTAATATCTTTTGCAGAAAGTTTAGAATAAGGATTATTTGTAGGTGAATCAAAAAGACCGAGTTTAAACTTGGTTTTCATCAAAACGGCAAGTTGCTCGTCTATTTCTTCTTCAGTCACCAAGCCTTGATTTACCGCTTCTACCAAAGAAGGATAAACGCTACCACAGTTAAGGTTAACGCCGCTTTTTATTCCAAGAGCCGCAGCTTCTTCAGGAGTTTCCACAACATTGTGACCTCCATAAAAATCTTCCAATGCCCAGCAATCGCTTACCACATGGCCTTTAAAACCCCACTTATCCCGTAGCACATCGGTAAGTAAATATTCATTTGCACAACAAGGTTCACCGTTAGTAGCATTATAAGCGCACATAATAGTTTCTACCTTAGCATCTACAAGAGCTTCAAAAGCTGGCAGGTAAGTTTCCCATAAATCTTTTTGTGAGGCTATTGCATTAAATTCGTGCCTTAATTTCTCTGGACCGCTATGCACTGCATAATGTTTTGCTGCAGCTGCGGTTTTAAGATATTTATCATCATCTCCCTGCAGACCTTTTACAAACGCCACTCCTAATTTAGCAGTAAGGAAAGGATCTTCCCCGTAAGTTTCCTGTCCTCTTCCCCACCGCGGATCTCGAAAAATATTAATATTCGGAGTCCAAAATGTTAGTCCGCTGTATTGTCTTCTATACCCGTTTTCTACGGCGGTATTATGATTTCCACGGGCCTCATCTGAAATTGCCGAAGAAACTTTAAAAATTAAATCTTCATCAAAAGTAGCGCCCATCCCAATAGCCTGGGGAAAAACCGTGGCAACACCAGAACGACCAATTCCGTGCAATGCTTCATTCCACCAATTATATTCAGGGATACTTAATCTTTCTATGGCCGGGCTATCGTGCATCATTTGCATCGCCTTTTCTTCTAAAGTCAATCGATTGATTAAATCAGTAACTCTTTCATCCATACTTAATGACTCGTCCCTGAAACCATATTCCTTGCCTTTCTCCTGGGCATTAACTGCCCCCAGATTTCCGAAAACAAAAACCAATATAAAGGCGCCCAATACTTTATAATTCATAATTTTATGAGTTTAAAGTTTATAATCATTAAATAAACGATTTTTTCTTAAAAATGTCTTAACAAATTAAACATAAATTTATTATAAACACAACCGATTGCATACAAAATTTTGTCGGCAAGCTTTTTTTGTCTAATTTTCAGCTCACAATCGTTTGATAAAATTATAATGAATTTAAAGAAATTTATTTCCCTGGCCTTTTTATGCCTTTTCGCAGTTAATATTCAAGCCCAAGAAGGTTATGAACTCTGGTTAGATTATACAGAAATACAGGATCCTGGTGTTGAAAAAAAATATGCCCCTTTTCTAAATAATGTAGAATTAATTGGTAATTCTTCTACAATTCAGGCTATAAAGGAAGAGTTAGAACTAGCTCAAGAAGGTTTTGCTTTTGAAAATTCAAAACCCGGTAATGATTCAAAATTAATTATTGGGGTACAAAGCAAACTGCCAACGGCAATAAGAAACATTGTCAATACTGAAAACCTGGGAGAAGAAGGTTATAAAATCACTTCTCTTAATAATGGGAAGACTATTGTAGTAAGTGGAAATTCTGAGATAGCGCTTCTTTATGGAACTTACGGCTTGCTTCGCGAAATGCAGCAAAAAAATGATATTTCAGATTTAAAGATTGAAGAAAAACCAAAAATCCAGAAGCGTGTTTTAAATCACTGGGATAATTTGGATCGCACGGTAGAGCGTGGTTACGCCGGTTTTTCAATTTGGGATTGGCATCTTTTACCCGAACTTATAAAACCCGAATATAAAGATTACGCCCGAGCGAATGCTGCAATAGGAATTAACGGTACGGTCTTGACCAATGTAAATTCCAACGCGCTAATTCTAACCCCTCATTATATTGAAAAGGTTAAAGCCCTGGCCAAAGTTTTTCGACCTTACGGAATCCAGGTCTACCTAACGGCAAGATTTTCTGCTCCAATAGAATTAGGCGATCTTGATACTGCCGATCCTTTAAATGAAGATGTGAAGCAGTGGTGGAAAAACATTGCTGATGAAATATATGCTGAAATCCCAGATTTTGGAGGTTTCCTAGTTAAAGCTGACTCGGAAGGCCAACCAGGACCTTTTCAGTATAATAGAACCCACGTAGACGGAGCCAATATGTTGGCGGAAGCAGTTGCTCCCCACAACGGAATTATTATGTGGCGAGCCTTTGTTTATTCAGAAGAAGATCCAGACGATCGCGCAAAACAAGCTTACGACCAGTTTATTCCTTATGACGGTAAATTTACCGACAACGTTTTGGTACAGGTAAAAAACGGAGCTATAGATTTTCAGCCTCGGGAACCTTTTCATCCAATGTTCGGTGCAATGCCAGATACTCCTTTAATGATGGAATTTCAAATAACTCAGGAATATTTAGGTTTCAGTTCTCACCTGGTTTTTCTTCCAAAACTGTTTGAGGAAGTTTTAGATGAAGATACTTATGCCGATAGTGAAAACTCTACGGTAGCCAAAGTAATTGACGGCACAAATTCAAATAAAAAATTAACCGGAATAGCTGGGGTTGCCAATATTGGTACTGAAAAGAACTGGACAGGACACCCCTTTGGCCAGGCAAACTGGTATGGCTTTGGGAGATTGGCCTGGGATCCTTATATGGATTCTAAAGATATCGCAGAAGAATGGTTAAAAATAAATTTTTCTGATGAAGAAGATTTTGTAAAACCTATGACCGATCTCTTAATAGAATCTCGCGAAGCGGTTGTAAATTATATGACCCCTTTAGGACTACACCATATTATGGCCACCAGTCACCATTACGGTCCCGGGCCCTGGGTAGATGACCTTGGCCGGCCAGAATGGAATCCAGTATATTATCATAAAGCTGATAAAAATGGGATAGGGTTTGATAGAACCAGTTCTGGCAGTAATGCACTTGCTCAATACGCTAAACCTATTGAAGAAAAATATAGTAATCCTGAAACCACGCCTGAAAAATACTTACTGTGGTTTCACCATCTTCCCTGGGATTATAAAATGGATAATGGTAAAACGCTTTGGGATAATATGGCTCTACATTATCAAAAAGGTGTAGAACAGGTTAAAGAAATGCAGGCTACGTGGAAAAAAATGGAACAATATGTAAATGAGGCAGAATTTAAAAAAACCTCCATGCTACTGGCAATTCAGTTAAAAGAAGCAAAATGGTGGCGAGATGCCTGCCTGAGCTATTTCCAGCAATTCTCTGAAAAGGAGTTGCCTGCCGGAGTATCTGAACCCGAACATAATTTAGAATATTATAAATCAATAGAACGTCCATATGCACCAGGCATAAATCCTTCCTGGTAACACAAAAACTAACAAAAATGACCAAACAACTAACAGCAATCGTAACTGGAGCTAACGCCGGACTCGGTTTTGCAACGGCCAAAAAATTCTGTGAAAAAGGAATTAAAACTTACGTAAACGGAAGAAATAAAGAAAAGACAGAAGAGGCCTGTAAAGAATTAGGCGAAAACGCCATACCCTTTATTCTGGATCTTAATGATCTAGATCAAATTCCAGCGGCGATAGAAAAGATTGGGCAGGAAGCTGAAAGCATTGACATCCTGGTAAATAATGCCGGGATTAATATGAAAAAAGAATTCCTGGAAGTAACCAACGAAGAATTTCAGAGTATTTTACACACCAATGTTTTGGGACTTTTCGCAATTAGTCGTGAAGTAGCAAAAATAATGAAGAAACAAAATTCAGGTAGTATCATTAATATTAGTTCTATGGCTGCCCAATATGGTATTCCTAAAGTTATTGCTTATTCAGCCAGCAAAACCGCTGTAGATGGGATGACGCGTGCCATGGCCGTGGATTTAGCGCAATTTGGAATTCGTGTAAATGCGGTGGCGCCCGGTTTTATTGAGACTAATATGTCCCGAAAAGCTTTAAACAACGATCCCGAAAGAAAAAATAAGGTTTTATCCAGAACACCAATGGGCAAGTTGGGGCAACCGTCAGATATTGCTGATGCGGTTTACTATTTTGCTACTAATGAATCATCATTTGTTACAGGAACAATTTTACCGGTAGACGGTGGAAATTCAATAGGATTTTAGGATGATTTCAATGCAACAAACAATGCGATGGTACGGCCCACACGACGTACTATCGCTAAAAGATTTAAAACAGGCAGGGATAACCGGAATAGTTACCGCTTTGCACGAAATTCCGGTAGGGGAAATTTGGACCGAAGAAGCCATTTTGGAACGCAAAAACCTGATTGAAAGTTTCGGACTGCAATGGAGCATAATTGAAAGCCTTCCCGTGCATGAAGACATCAAAAAAAGATCGGGAAAATATAAAGAATACATAAAAAATTATAAAGTAAGCCTTCAAAATATTGGCAAATGCGGCATTCGCGTTGTCGCTTATAATTTTATGCCAATTCTAGATTGGGTTCGTACAGATCATTATCATGAAAATGAAGAAGGCGCTTCAGTTTTAAAATTCGATCCTTTAAAATTCGCTTACTTCGACTTATTTCTACTGAAAAGAAAAAATGTAGAAAAAGATTATACCGAAGAGCAGATTACTGCAGCCAAAAAAGTAGGTGACAATCTTTCTTCCGAAGAAAAAGAAGAACTTTTTAAAAGTATTCTTTTAGGATTACCGGGAAGTACCGAAAATTTTACTGCCGAAATTATTAAAGAACTCCTGGAATCATATTCGCATATTAATGATGAAAAATTACGCCAAAACCTCGTTAATTTCTTATCTGAAGTTACCCCGACAGCTGAAGAAAGCAATGTAAACCTAGCTATTCATCCAGACGACCCACCTTTTTCAGTATTAGGACTGCCTCGTGTTGTGAGTAATCATCAAGACTTAAAATTTATCTTTGAAAATGTAAAAAGTAAAGCCAATGGACTATGTTATTGCACCGGCTCATTGGGCGCCAATCCCGCTCACGATCTTCTTGAGATTTATGATGAATTTGAAGAAAGAATTCATTTTTTACACCTTAGAAATGTAAGAAAAGAGGTAACAGGAGTCTTTATGGAATCTAACCACCTGGATGGCGATGTGCCAATGTTAGAGGTGGTAAAACGCATTTTAAAAACAATGCAAAAAAGAAATCAAAGTATCCCAATGCGTCCAGACCACGGCTACCTGCATACTTTAGAAGCTAATAAAAACTATTATGCAGGCTATTCTTTTATAGGTAGGTTAAAAGGTCTTGCAGAACTGCGCGGACTCGAATTAGGGTTACAGGAATCATTAAATTAAAAACTATGAATTCACTAAATATTTTGCAAAAATCGGTTTTTTTTCTTGCGTTTGCTGCAGCGTTTACCGCATGCAAATCCAATACCGATTCTGAAGAAAAAGAAGCTAAAGCTCAAACAGAAGATTCTTCAGAAATGGGACTAAAGGATTATTACGAAGATTATTTCCCAATGGGTGTGGCGGTTGCGCCAAATTCTGTTAAAGGGCAATCGGCTGAATTGATTAAAAAGGAATACAACAGTATCACGCCAGAAAATGTGATGAAAATGGGACCTATTCATCCCGAAAAAGATAAATTTTATTGGGAAGATGCCGATCTACTCGCCGAATTTGCAAAAGAAAACAATTTAAAAATGAGAGGACACGCCCTGGTTTGGCATCAACAAACCGGCGGTTGGATCTTTGTAAATGAAAATGGCGGCAAAGTAAATAAAGAAGAGCTATTAAAACGAATGAAAAATCATATAGACTCGGTAGTGCCGCGCTATTCAGATATTATTTATGCCTGGGATGTTGTAAACGAAGCCGTGGCAGATGATTCTACGAAAGTATATCGAGAATCAGAATGGCTTAAAATTGCTGGAAAAGATTTCCTGGTAAAAGCCTTTGAATATGCTCACGAAGCAGATCCAAATGTGAAGCTATTTTATAATGATTACAATGCGATTATTCCTGAAAAAAGAGACCGGATTATTGAATTATTAAAATATCTCCAGGAAAATAATGCTCCAATTGATGGTGTGGGAATTCAGGCTCACTGGTCTATTCACGGACCTTCAGAAGAAGAATTAAGAGAAGCCCTAGATTTGTATTCAGCATTAGGCCTGGAAATTCAAATTACCGAACTTGATGTTTCACTTTATCCCTGGGAAAAGGAACGCCGCGAACTTAAAGAAGGTGAATCAGATGAATTTACTCCAGAACTGGAACAAAAACAAATTGAAGTTTACGATATGTTTTTTAGGGTTTTTAGAGATTACAAAGACGTAATTACCGGGGTGACTTTCTGGAATATTTCAGACAGATATTCGTGGCTAGACACCTACCCTGTTGCGGGACGAAAGAATTATCCGCTTTTATTCGATGAAAATTTTGAACGTAAAAAAGCATACGAAAAAGTGGTTGAATTTGAAACCCAACCCGAAACCAAAACTCCTTAAAAATGCCAAAACCATCAATTATCAATTTGCAAAAAGTTTGCTCTCTTTTTCTTTGTTTCGGCTTTCTCCAAATTGCTTTTGCGCAAAAGGATTATGTAAGTTTTGAGAAGGTTGAAAAGGCTTTTCCATTAAATTCTGTAAGGCTATTTTTAGACTCAGAAGATCACGAGGGAGTTCATTTAGTTGCTGAAGATCTACAAACAGATTTCAAAATAGTAACCGGCAATGAGCCTGAAATTTATTCAGAAGAAATCAATGGAAAGTACCCGGTAATTATTGGAACTATTGGAAAAAGTAAATTGATTGATGAGTTAATTACCAGCGCTAAGTTGGACGTTTCTGAAATAGAAGGAAAATGGGAAAACTTCTTAATTGAAGTGGTTGAAAATCCATCGCCGGGAGTAGAAAAAGCTTTGGTAATTGCTGGCAGCGATAAACGAGGAACTATTTTTGGAATGTTTGATCTTTCAGAAAAAATGGGAGTTTCTCCGTGGCACTGGTGGGCAGATGTTCCGGTTAAAAAAGTAGAGCAATTATATGTAAAACCAGGAAGCTATACATCGGGAACCCCAAAAGTTAAATACCGCGGAATTTTTATAAATGATGAAGAACCTGGACTTGGAAATTGGGCCCGGGAAAAATTTGGTGGCATAAATAGCAAAATGTATGAACAGGTTTTTAAACTTATTCTGCGTTTAAAAGGAAATTATTTATGGCCTGCCATGTGGGGAAAAGCTTTTAATGAAGACGATCCTAAAAATCCGGTCTTAGCCGATAAATATGGGATTGTAATGGGAACATCTCATCACGAGCCTATGGTTAGGGCGCAAAAAGAATGGGGCACGCATCGCGAAAATTACGGGAACGGCGAGTGGGATTACCAAACCAATGCTGAAGGTTTACGTGATTTTTGGAGAGATGGTTTTGAAAGAAATCAGGATTTCGAAAATTTGGTAACCATTGGAATGCGCGGCGAGGGGGACGAACCAATGACCGAAGGTACTGCGATAGAATTACTGGAAACAATTGTTGCAGATCAGCGGGAAATTATTGCTGATGTAACTGGCAAACCCGCCAGCGAAACCCCGCAGGTTTGGGCACTTTATAAAGAAGTTCAGGATTATTACGACCAGGGAATGCGAGTTCCAGATGACGTGACTTTGCTCCTTGCTGATGACAATTGGGGAAATATTAGAAAATTACCAGATCCTGCAGATAAGGCTCGAGAAGGTGGCTACGGAATTTATTATCATTTTGATTATGTAGGTGGTCCAAGAAATTATAAATGGTTAAATACCACCCAAATTGAGCGAGTTTGGGAGCAAATGAATCTTGCGTATCAATATGACGCTACCGAATTATGGGTGGTAAACGTAGGCGATTTAAAACCTATGGAATTTCCAATTAGTTTCTTTTTAGATTTTGCCTGGGATCCGGAAGCTATAGATGCCAATGGACTTCAGGATTATTCGAAAGATTGGGCTAAAAAACTATTCGGGGATGAATATTCTTCAAAAATCGGTGAAATCTTAGATACATACACTAAGTATAATAGTCGCAGAAAACCTGAAATGTTGAGTCCGGAGACTTATAGTTTAGTCAATTATAACGAAGCGGAAAACGTAGTGAAAGATTATAATAAATTAGTTGAAAAAGCAGAAGAAATAAACAATAGACTTCCTGCGGAATATAAAGACGCCTATTATCAATTGGTTTTGTTTCCGGTTAAAGCATCGGCCAATTTAAATGAATTGTATGTGGCCACCGCCAAAAACCGATTGTATGCGGAGCAAGGTCGTGCTCTAGCAAATTCTTATGCTGAAAAAGTAAAAGAATTATATAGCAAAGATTCAGCATTAACCGAAGAATATCACAATATCGCCGATGGCAAATGGAACCATATGATGTCGCAAACTCATATTGGTTACACTTACTGGCAACAACCCGAAGAACAGGTAATGCCAGAGGTTAAAACCATTGAAGTTGCTAAAAAACCTGAAATGGGTGTTGCAATTGAAGGTTCTAAAGAATCCTGGCCCGCTTCAAATGAAACGGCAAGACTGCCAGAATTTACTTCAATAGCAGATCAAAAATCTTATGTTGAAATCTTTAATAAAGGAAAAGGAACTTTCGATTTTAAAGTCAAGAAAAAGGATAAATGGATTCAGGTTTCAGAAGAATCTGGTTCAGTTTCAGATCAAAAAAGGCTTTCTATAAGTATTGATTGGAATAAGGCCCCAAAGGGAAAATCCACAGGAAATTTTAGTATTCAGCAGGGCAGAAAATCAGTTAAAATTGAAGTTCCAATCCATAACCTCAGTCCTGGAAACATAAAAGGTTTTGTAGAAAGCAACAATTATATTGGGATAGAAGCTGCCAATTATAGCGAAAAAGGCAATGACGAACAAGGATGGACTTTAGTGCCGAATTTAGGAAAAACAGGCTCAACAATGACTGCTTTTGCTAAAACCCCAACCCACGGCGAATGGTCAAAAGATAATCCATACCTGGCATATGATTTTCATAATTTAAGCACAGGAAAAATGAAAATAGAATTCCTGCTTTCTCCTACACTCGATTTTCATAATAAGGGAGGGTTAAGATTTGCGTATTCCATTGATGATAAAGAACCGCAGATTATTAATCTGCATCAGGATACTAAAGATGATTGGGGTACTTCTGTAGGGAATAATATTACCAGGGTAACTTCAGAATTAAATCTTGAAGAAAAAGGAAATCATACGTTGAAAATTTGGGCTATAGATTCTGGAATTGCGCTTCAGAAAATAATTATTAGAAAAGGAGAAATAGGAGAATCTTATTTAGGCCCACCAGAGAGCAAAACTGCTAAATAAACAAAATTGAAGAAGATTTTCAGCTTTAAAAACCTGATTCCAGCCAATTAAAAAATAGTATATTCATTAGTGTAAAACCATTTAATTAAAAACAAGATGAGCAACCTCCCAAGACGAAAATTTTTGCAACAAACGGCATTGGCCACAGCCGGTTTAAGTTTATCTGGATCACTTTTAGCAAATCCCATTTCTATTTTTTCAGCAAATGATACGGTTAATTTTGGGGTAATTGGTTGTAAAGGAATGGGTTGGGCGAATATACAGGCACATTTAAAATTACCTAATATAAATTGTGTAGCACTGGCAGATATAGACCAGCGTGTTTTAGATGAAAGATCTGCCCAGATAAAAGAAATAAGTGGCAAGGCACCAAAACAGTATAAAGATTATCGCAAAATGTTGGAAAACAAAGATATTGATGCGGTAATTATAGGCACGCCAGACCATTGGCATTGCTTAAATATGGTAGATGCCCTACAGGCTGATAAACACGTATATGTAGAAAAACCTTTGGCTAACAGTATTGAAGAATGCAATGTAATGCTTGATGCAGGCAGGAAGTATAATAAAATGGTTCAGGTTGGCCAATGGCAACGAAGCGGGAAACATTATGATGATGCTATTAACTATGCGCAATCTGGTGAACTTGGGCAAATTCGTTTAGTAAAATGCTGGGCATATCAGGGCTGGATGAATCCAGTGCCGGTTAAACCCAATTCCACTCCTCCAGAGGGAGTAGATTACCAGATGTGGTTGGGGCCTGCACCAGATAGGCCGTTTAACGAAAATAGATTTCATTTTAATTTTAGATGGTTTTGGGATTACGCCGGTGGTTTAATGACCGATTGGGGCGTGCATGAAATTGACATCGCACTTTATGCTATGGGAGCAAAAGCACCAAAATCTATTTTAGCTTCGGGCGGAAAATTTGCTTATCCCAACGATGCTTCTGAAACTCCTGATACACTACAAACCGTCTATGAATTTGAAAGTTTTAACCTCTTGTGGGAGCACGCCACAGGTATAGATGGAGGAAACTACGGAAGAGCTGAAGGGATAGCCTTTATTGGAAATAACGGCACCTTAGTAGTAAACCGTGATGGCTGGGAAGTTATTCCTGAAGGAGAAAATAAAAATGATGAATGGGTGACCAAAACCAAAAGAATAGATCTAATTACTCCACAAGGAAACGCCCTGGAAAATCACGCCGAAAATTTTGTATCAGCTATTCGAGCAAACGATAGTTCAAAACTCACCTGCGGCGTAGAAACCGGTAGTATTGCCGCAATAACCGCACATATGGGAAATATTGCCTATAAAACCGGGAAAAAATTATACTGGAATGCTGAATCTGGATCATTCAAGGATGGTGAGGCAGATGCTTTGGTAAAAGCTAATTATCATAACGGCTGGAAATTGCCACAGGTCTAAAAAAATATGGTTTAAAAATTACCAGCGAACCCCTTTTACATTCATCTCCAGACTGTAAATAGCCTGTTGAGCAGTGATAAAAAGGGTTTGTTGGTTTTTACCACCAAAAGTCACATTTGCTGTCCAATCTTTATCTATTGGAATATGTTGAATTTTTTTTCCCGATTTATCGAAAACTGTCACGCCATTTCCGGTAAGGTAAACGTTGCCCCTATTGTCTATAGTCATCCCGTCAGAACCTAATTCAGTAAAAAGTTTTTTATCGGAAAGGCTTCCATCAGGATTAATTTTATAGGAATAGGTTTTGTTATCACCAATATCGGCGATGTACAAGGTTTTTCCATCTGGAGTGCCAATAATTCCGTTGGGTTGTATCAGATCATCTACTACAATACTTATTTCGCCCTGCGCATTCACATAGTAAACACGCTCCTCTTCAATTTCCTTTTCGGTACGTTCCCAGTAATCCCGTTGATAATAAGGATCTGTAAAGTAAAATCCGCCACCCGGGGCAATCCATAAATCATTGGGACCATTTAGACGATTGCCTTCAAAAGATTCAATTAAAACCTCAACTTCTTTTTCAGCATTAATTTTCCATATTTCAGAATTTTCATCGGCAGCAGCTAGAAGGTTTCCTTCTGAATCAAAATAAAGTCCGTTTGCCCGGCCCGAATTTTCCATAAAAACCGAAACAGCACCATCTTCTGCAGACCATTTATGGATACTGTTATTCGGTTGATCGGTAAAATAAACATTGCCCTCAGCATCTGAAGCAGGACCTTCGGTAAACTCAAATTCATTTGAAATTAGCTGCAGTTCCTGCCCTTCTTTAATTAATTCTTTTTGAGAGCGACAGGAAGTCACCCCCAAAATAAGGATAAAAAACGATAAAAATCTTAATTTAATAGTATTCATAAAAAAGCCTTTCCCTAAAGATAGGGAAAGGCTTTTAAAAGTGAATTAAACTACTGACTTATAAAGTAGATTTTCTCGTCTTTTCCTGCGAGGTTTTTTTTACACCTCGTAGGTATATAATCACTAGGAAACCTACAAGGTCAAAAAAAAGACCTTGCAGGAATAAAATTACCACCTGTGGTGAATATCCTGTTTTAGATATTCATCATAGATTTTATTCATTTCTTTAATTTTTTCATTGCTTAGCTCCGGCCTGTCATAGATAGATAGGTTAGACAGCAATTGTTCTTCTTTTGAAGCTCCTGGGATAGTACAACTAACCTCAGGGAATTTAAGTATCCATTGCAGCGCAATTGGAGCGAGGTTTTGAACTTCAGGAAAGAATTTTTTAAGTTTTTCTACCGCTTTTAAACCACGATCGAAGTCTATTCCTGAAAAGGTTTCGCCTTTATCGAAAGCTTCTCCATTTCGATTAAAATTTCGGTGATCCTCTTTATCAAAACTGGCATTTTTATCGAATTTACCAGTTAATAAACCACTGGCAAGTGGAACGCGGGCAATAATTCCGATATTCTTCTTTTTAGCCTGTTCAAAGAAAAGCTCTGAAGGTCGCTGCCGGAATAAATTAAATATAATTTGAACGGTTTCTACATTATCATATTCAATCGCTTTTAAAGCCTCTTCAACTTTTTCAACACTAACCCCAAAATGCAATATTTTTCCCTGATCTTTTAATTTCTGAAAAGTTTCAAAGATCTCAGGGCGATAATATACATCGGTGGGTGGACAGTGTAACTGGATTAGATCTAGCGCTTCAAAACCGGTTCTTTTAAGGCTTTCTTCTACATAGCCGGTAAGTGCTTCAGGCGTATAATTCTCTGCCGTATGCGGGTTAATTTGTCTTCCGCATTTGGTAGCCACAAAAACACGCTCAGACCTGGATCTAACCACTCGGCCCACGGCTTTTTCACTTAAACCGGCTTCGTAAACATCGGCCGTATCAATAAAATTAATTCCTTTATCTATGGCGGTATTAATAGTTTTTTCAGCAGTTTTATCACTAAAATCTGATCCCCACTTTCCACCTATTTGCCAGGTTCCGAGGGAAATCTCTGAAATTTCAAAACCTGTTTTTCCTAATTTTCTATAATTCATATAATTTTTTTCTTCTTTCAATTTACAAAAACCTCACTACAAGATATAATCTGTACTTACAAAATTGGAAGTTTTTGAGTTTAATAATTCCTGTAAGATCTCATTATTGTAATCATTATCTTTTGAAGCTACAAAAGTCCTGATTGAGAAAGATCTTAAGGCATCGTGAACACTTAGCGTACTTACCGCGGAATCTTTTCTTCCTGTAAAAGGAAAAACATCTGGCCCACGCTGGCAGGAGCTATTAAGATTTACACGACACACCAAATTTACAAGTGTATCTATAAGCGGGGCGATTTCCTGAATATCCTTACCAAATAAACTCACCTGTTGGCCATAGCTGGAATCAGCCATTTCATCTAAAATCTCCTGAATATCTGTAAAAGGTTTAATTGGTACCACGGGACCAAATTGTTCTTCCTGGTAAACCCGCATTTTTTTGCTTACCGGGAAAAGAACTGCCGGATAGATATAATTTTCTGAAATTTCACCACCCTTTTCATTCAAGATTTCGGCACCTTTTTCCCTGGCGTCATCAATTAGTTCTTTAATATAATCGGGTTTATCGGTTTCAGGCAAAGGAGTAAGTTTTACGCCATCTTCCCAGGGATTCCCAAATTTTAAAGCATCTACTTTTTTAGCAAAACGCTTATTAAATTCCTCCCTTACATCTTCGTGAACATAAATAATTTTAAGCGCGGTACAGCGTTGCCCGTTAAAGGATAAGGACCCCGAAATACACTCTTCAATGGCAAGATCTAAATCGGCATCAGGTAAAATAATGGCCGGATTTTTTGCTTCCAAACCTAAAACAAGACGCAAACGGTTTTTATAAGGATGCTGATCCTGCAATGCGATAGCCGATTTGCTATTTCCAATAAGCGCTAACACATCAATTTTTCCTGCCGCCATGATAGGCGCTGCTACTTCCCTACCACGACCATAAATTACATTTACAACCCCAGGTGGAAAACTGTTTTTGAATGCTTCAAGAAGTGGAGAAATAAGTAGAACTCCATTTTTTGCCGGTTTAAAAATTACCGTATTCCCCATAATAAGAGCGGGAATTAACAAGGCAAAAGTTTCATTTAAAGGATAGTTATACGGCCCTAAACATAAAACCACGCCAAGCGGACCACGGCGAATATGCGCGTGAATACCATCACGTTTAAAGAATTTAGCACTATCACGATCTAATTGTTTATAATCTTCAATAGTATCATTAATATATTCAACTGTTCGGTCAAATTCTTTGCGAGAATCAGGGAGTGACTTACCAATTTCCCACATTAAATATTTTACAACTTCTTCCCGTTTGGTTTCCATTTCAGCTACGAAATTCTGCATACAGGAAATTCGCTCTGAAACCTTCATGGTAGGCCAGTCGCCCTGCCCTTTGGCATAAGCTTTACAAGCTGAATCTAAAACTTCCAGCGCAGAATCTTTATCCATATGCGGAATAGTACCCAGTAAAGTTGGTTTGTACTTCTCTGTGGAAGAAATAGTGGAATAAACCTCATCTGTCTGGCCCTTCCATTTAATCAATTCCCCATTACTAAGGTAGTGTTGTTGATGAAGCAAGTTTTTGATCTGGAATTCCTGTGGTATTTTCATAATTTAAGTTTAAAAAGCTGGTTTAATAAGAGTTAGTTTTTAAAATATTTTTCTGATTATTAGAAAAACAACTATAACCGGGACAAAAACTACAGTTTCATCCCGGTTATAGTTGTTTTATTACTTTTTTTCTTCTCCAGAATTGGTTAAGAAAAGGTCGTTAGGCATTTAAAATTACACAAAAAACCTCACATTATTCTTCAGAATTGGATACAAGAAATTTATTAACCTTCAACCAGTGAATAAAAGCATCAAACCAGCGATTACTGGTACGGTCTGGATTTCCAAGTCCGAAGCCATGGCCTCCGTTTTGATAAAGGTGAAACTCCACCGGTTTACCGGCCTTATGCCAGGCTTCGATTAAACCAAACTCCCCGTAGAAGAGAAAATCATCGGCAGCAATAACGTTGAACATAGGAGGAGCATCTTCTGGAACTTCTACTTCATTTAAACCTCCATAGATTGGAGCGATAAATGCCAGGTCCATGGTTTTGGAATTAAGTGTTGAATGCATGGTAAGACCGGCACCGGCCGAAAATCCCATCATACCAATATTGCTTGTATCAACTCCCCATTCTTCAGCCCGCTCAACGATCATAGCATAAGCAGCCTCGGCATCTTCGAGTTGGTTAGAAAGGTTAGAGCGCGGTCTTTCCGGGCGCGTTTCCGGCTCGTCGTCTGAAGATTCGGCTGGAGGAGTGGCAGGTCTTTCCATGGACGCCCTAAAATCATCCAGCGATTCAGGAGTTGGGTGTAAGCGATATTTTAGTACAAAAGCGGTGATTCCCTGTTCTGCAAGCGCTTCGGCAACTTCCCAACCTTCATTACCTAAAGAAAGCCACCTAAAGCCCCCACCGGGAGCTACAATTACAGTTGTTCCGTTGGCTTTTTCAGGATCGGGCAGAAATGGAGTAAGAGTCGCTTTGGTTATATTTCTTGCCATGGGATCTCCCCACTGGCGAAACCAGGTTTCTGAAGCGGGTTGATTTTCAACCCCACCTGTTTCTAACGGAATAGCATTAGGTTCTTGAGGAGTTTCAAGAGGGTAGATTGTTCCGTCTTGCGCCATTCCCGATGCAGCAACGAGAAATAAAATCGACCAAATGGCAGACTTCGCTAAGTTAATTGGTGTGTTAGACATAATAAATTAGTTTTAAAGTTAGTTATTCAAAAAAATATAATTCACATTTTAAGGTTCACTTATTATTAATCGGTATCTCCAATACTTCCTACTCAACCTGGTCGATTTTAATATATCTATATAAGTGCCATTTTAGGGCAATTAATTACTCAGCAATTATCTTCCGTTAAAAAAAATCATCACTCCAATAACCAATACTACTACAAGAATAGAAACTACAATATCAACCCAGTTATAGCTGTTTTTGTTGTTTTTCTTTTCTTCTTCAGAAATTGTCTGGAACGTAAGATTATCGGTTTTAATTTTTGAAGGAATACTGGTTAAGAAACTTACCACGGTAATTAGCACTACACAGAAAAGGAAGAACCAGGCCGCGAAAGTTAAAAAGTTAATATCTCCTACCAGGAATAAGAACCCGTCTGGATCTAAGGAATCTTTAAATAATTCCAGGATAATCCTGAGAGCTCCTACAATAAATCCAACAACTAAAGTCACAAAAGCACCCTGTGCGTTTATACGCTTATAGAAAATACCCAGTAGGAATACAGCGGTAATTGGAGGTGCGATATATGATTGTACTTTCTGTAAATATTCATATAAAACTCCGGAAATATTCGCCATAATCGGGATCCAAATAATTCCAATGATCACGATAATCACAGTAGCGATTTGCCCGGTTCTCACCAGTTTTTTCTCCGGGGTATTCGGTCTTAATTTTTTATAAATATCTACCGTAAATAAGGTAGAACAAGAATTAAAAACTGAAGCTAGAGAACTCATTAAAGCGGCCAGTAAACCGGCAGCTACAAGTCCGCGTAATCCAGAAGGCAACAAGTTACTCATCAAAACAGGAAAAGCTTCATCTGGGCTATCCCAATGCAATTCTCCACGCATCTTAAGCGTAAGGGCGATAATACCCGGAATTAAGAATAAGAATACGGGAAGTAATTTTAGCAAAGCGCCAAAAATAGTTCCTCGTCTTCCTTCTTTAATGTTCTTTGCGGTAAGTGCACGTTGCACAATATACTGGTCTGTACACCAATACCAAATACCTACAATTGTACTGGTAATTAACAGTGATGGCCAGGGAAAATCGGGATCTGAAGCAGAGCGCCACATATTAAGATATTCGGGCGTTACGGTTTCTTTCATACTTGCCCAACCTCCTACTTCATCTAAGCCGATAAACGTAAGGGCAGCAGCACCAAGCACAAGAATAATAGCTTGCAGGGTTTCAGTATAAACAACTGCCCGCATTCCGCCTAAAACGGTATAAATACCGGTTAAGATTACCGTAGAAAGTGCTCCGGTCCAGAAATTGATTCCGAGTAAAGCAGAAACCACAATACCACCTGCATAAATTGTTACCGAGATTTTTGTAAGTACATAGGCGATTATAGAAAATACAGATAACACCCATCTTGACCTGGCATCAAATCGTTTTTCCAGAAATTCTGGCATTGTAAAAACACCACTCCTGGCGTAAAATGGTAAAAATACCCAGCCAAGAATAAGCACTACCCAGGCCTGTATTTCATAAATAAGCATTGGCAGCTTATTCCCCGCACCGGCACCGGCAAGACCAACAACGTGTTCTGAACCAATATTGGATGCAAAAATTGATGCGCCAACTACAAACCAACCTACATTTCTCCCGGCAAGAAAATAATCTTCGGTATTAGACTGTTTTTTTCTTATTACCCAAAAGGCAATTCCTGCTAACACCAAAAAGTACAGGCTAATCGCAATCCAGTCATAAATATCTAATGCTTTCATAAACTTATTTTACTGAAAATTTAAAACTGGTTTTTGAAGAATAAGTCTCTCCCGGCTCCAATACTACAGAAGGAAAACCTTCCTGATTTGGAGAATCTGGGTAATGTTGCGTTTCAAGACAAAAGCCACTTCTATGACCGTAGTTTCCTTCGCCATCTGCCTGGGGAAGTGTCCCGTCTAGAAAATTCCCTGAATAAAACTGAATTCCCGGCTCATTGGTGTGAACCTCCAGAATTCTACCACTTTCTTCGTGATAAGCTGAAGCTGCAAAGCGCATCCCACTATCCTGCTCGTTTAACACCCAGCAATGATCGTAACCCTGCCCGCGTTGTAATTGTTCATCTTTTTCCTCAATATGCTGTTCCACGGTTTTCGCCTCCCGGAAATCAAAAGGAGTTCCTGCCACATCCTTTAGTTCACCAGTTGGGATCAAAGTTTCGTTTACCGGTAAAAATTCATCAGCATTTATTTCAATTTTATGATCTAAAATAGTTTCAGAAAAGTCTCCTGAAAGGTTAAAATAAGCGTGCTGGGTTAAATTCAATACGGTTTTCTTATCGGTTGTCGCATTATAATCAACTTCCAGGGCGTTATCCTCAGTTAAAGTGTAAACAACCGTAGTTTCCAGGGTTCCAGGATAACCTTCCTCCATATCTTCACTTATATAAGAAAGGCTAAGGGAATTTGCACTGGCATCATCTACAGTCCAAACCACTTTATCAAAACCTTTTTCCCCACCGTGCAAATGGTTCTGTCCGTCATTTTGAGCCAAAGTATACTCTTCACCATCTAAGGTGAATTTTCCATTTGCAATGCGGTTTCCAAAACGGCCAATTAGAGCTCCAAAAAACGGATTGTCTTTCATGTATTGCTCTAAAGAATCAAATCCTAAAACCACATTCTCAAATTCGTCGTTCTTATTGGGAGCTTTTAAAGAAGTAATTCTACCACCATACGTGATTATTTTCACTTCCATACCATTTTCGTTGGTAAGCGTATATTTCGCTACTTTTTCACCATCAGAAGTGGTACCGTAGTCTTCTTTTTGCATTTCCGTTTTTTGGCTTTTTTCGGTATTCATTTCATTTTCTTTAGTTTCAGCTTCCTTGTCGCTATTTTTACACTGAATAAAAAACAAGGACAGAAAAACTATCCCGAAGCCGAAAAGATTATTTGTTGAAATTCTCATAATTAGATGCGTTAGGTTAGAAATTACATTCCGTGTTGAAACATATGGTAATACGCCTCGTTAGCGTTTATTTTATCTTTGAACTCCCTAATACTGGTTTTTTCGTCTATAACCAGTAATTCAATCCCCGCTATATCGGCAAAATCTTCCAAAAACTCAGTGGTTAATGCCTGGGTATACACCGTATGATGAGCTCCCCCTGCTAAAATCCAGGAAGTAGCTGCAACTTCAAGGTTTGGTTTTGCATCCCAAAGCACACGCGCTACAGGTAAATTTGGCAAATCGGCTTCCGGGGCAACTGCTTCCACTTCGTTTACAATTAGCCTAAATCTGTTGCCCATATCTATTAACGATGCATTTAAAGCATCGCCCTTTGGAGCGTTGAAAACCAATCTCACGGGGTCCTCTTTTCCTCCAATTCCAAGCGGATGAACTTCACAGGTTGGCTTCGTATCAGCAATTGAAGGACAAATTTCCAACATATGTGAGCCTAAAACATAAGATTTTTGTGGGGTGAAATGATAGGTGTAATCTTCCATAAAAGAAGTTCCTTCTTCTAATCCAACAGCCATAACTTTCATAGCACGTAAAAGCGCTGCGGTTTTCCAATCGCCTTCTGCGCCAAAACCGTAGCCATCTGCCATTAAGCGTTGCACGGCAATACCAGGAAGTTGTTTGAGATTCCCAAGATTTTCAAAAGTATCGGTAAAAGCTTTAAAACCACCTTCGTCTAAAAATGATCTTAATCCTAATTCAATTTTAGCGGCATCAATCAAAGAATCTCTTTGTGCACCACCTTCTTTCAGGTCCTGACTTAAGTTATAATCAGCTTCATATTTCTTCAGTAATTCATTTATTTTTTCTTCTGAAATTTTATCAATATGCGCTACCACTTCTGAAGAATCATAACCGTTTACGGCCATTCCAAATTTCATTTCAGCGGCCACTTTATCACCTTCGGTAACGGCTACATTCCGCATATTATCGCCAATACGTGCCACTTTTAGATGCTGAAGTTCGTCCCAACCTAAAACCACTCGAGACCAAATCCCAAGTTTTTGCTGAACGCGATCGGTCTTCCAATGGCCAACAATTACTTTGCGCTTTTTACGCATTCTACTCATCATAAAACCAAATTCCCTATCTCCGTGAGCTGACTGATGAAGATTCATATAATCCATATCAATTCTACCCCACGGAATTTCAGCATTAAATTGCGTATGCAAATGGCAAAGTGGCTTTTTAAGTAAACTTAGCCCTTTAATCCACATTTTGGCAGGCGAAAAAGTATGCATCCAGGCTACGATTCCAATACAGTTTTTATTGGCATTGGCGTCCTGACAAATATCAGTGATCTCATCGGCCGTCTTCACGGTATCCTTCCATACTATTTTTAGCGGAAGATGTTTCGATTCATTAAGTCCGTTTACAATTGCTTTTGAATCGGCTGCAACCTGGTTTAAGGTTTCATCGCCGTATAAATGCTGGCTCCCGGTGACGAACCATATTTCTTTTGCTTCTATATTTATCATTTGAATTCAGAATTATTTAGTTTTTTAAAAAACCCCACAGGTTTTTGAAGCCTGTGAGGTGATTATTAGGGTAGATATTAATTTTGGCCGTAATAGGCATTTTTGCCGTGTTTACGTTCGTAATGTTTTTTGATTAAGGAATCTTTCATCCTAGGTGCTTCCGGATTAATTTGTTTGGTAAGCAATGCCATCTTAGCTACTTCTTCCAAAACTTTACTATTGTACACAGCTTTAGCGGCATTTTTTCCCCAGGTAAAGGGACCGTGATTACCTATTAACACCATAGGCACTTCCTCGTAAGAAAGCTTTTTATCTTTAAAACAATCCAAAATCTGGATACCGGTATTATGTTCGTAATTCCCTTCTATTAGTTCATCACGCATTGGTGGTGCGCAAGGAATATCGGCGGTAAGATGATCGGCGTGAGTAGTTCCAAAAATAGGAATATCTAATTGCGACTGTGCCCAGGCTACAGAATATGTAGCGTGAGTATGGGCGATTCCGCCAATGTTTTCCCAGTTTTTATAAAGAAAAGCGTGGGTTTTGGTATCAGAAGAAGGTCTCATTTCACCTTCAATCACATTATTATCAAAATCCAGAATTACAATGTCTTCCGGTTTTAATTCATCATAAGGAACGCCACTTGGCTTAATTGCAAAAACCTTTTTTTCACGATCTACAGCACTTACGTTTCCGAAAGTGTAGATCACCAGATTTAAGGTATCAAGTTCCATATTGGCTTCGTAACATTCCTGTTTAAGTGCTTTATATTTAGAGCTCATTTACGGTAGATTTTCGGTTAATATTGTTTTCAACAAAAGCGCCCAATTCTTTATATTCTTCCATTAAACTGGCGTAAGTATCCAAAGCTTCCGGTTCAGGATGATATTCGGCTTCAAAATCGCTACCCAGTTTTTTACTGGCCTCGATTACATTTGGATAAAGCCCCGCAGCAACAGCTGCGTAAACCGCAGCACCAAGCGCAGGAGCTTCATCTGAAGAAGCAACTTTTATGGGCATATTCAAGACGTTGGCTAGGGTTTGCATAATAAAAGGCGATTTTCTTGCTACTCCCCCAATACCAATTACGCTATTTATTTTTACTCCTTCTTCTTCAAAACGATCTACAATTTGTTTGGAACCAAAGCAAATGGCATTGATAAGCGCTTTAAAAATATGAGGTGCTTTTGAACCAAGCGAAAGTTTGGTAATCGCACTTTTTAACTCCTGGTTAGCATCAGGAGTTCTTCTCCCGTTTATCCAGTCTAAGGCAATAGGAATACTTTCTGAAAGCGGAATTTCTTCGGCTGCTTCAGAAAGTTTTTTAATGAAATCTTTATCAATTTCATCTCTAAGTTTTGCTTTTTGTTCTTCGGAAATAATAGTTGAATTAAAAACCAGGTTTTCTAAAGGCCAGTTAAGTACATCTTTAAACCAGGCCAACACATCACCAAAAGCTGACTGCCCAGCTTCAAGACCAATCATTTTAGGAATTACCGATCCATCTACCTGTCCGCAGATTCCGCGAACGGTTTTATCTCCAACATTTTCCTGTTCTGAAACGATAATATCACAGGTAGAAGTTCCCATTACGCGAACTAAGGTGTGCTTATCTATTTTTGCACCAACCGCCCCGGAGTGAGCATCAAAGGTTCCAACCGCGATCACACAATCGGTAGAAAGTCCAAGCTTTTCGGCCCAGGCTGCACTTAGATTT
Organism: uncultured Salegentibacter sp.; assembly: GCF_963972535.1. NCBI lineage: Bacteria > Pseudomonadati > Bacteroidota > Flavobacteriia > Flavobacteriales > Flavobacteriaceae > Salegentibacter > uncultured Salegentibacter sp. Next base: position 1,989 of record NZ_CAXAVR010000019.1, on the reverse strand, counting down.
CCGGCAACCTCATCTGAAGTATAGGTTTCTGTATATAATCTATCTCTTAATTCGCCTAAGTAGGGATCCAGTTGATTAAGGAAATCTTTAGGGGGAAGTCCGCCCCAGCTTTCGTGCCACATCGCTTTGTGACCGGCAGCACAACGGCTTCGTTTAAAAGAAGCTAAATCCTGATTTTCAATAAGCATAAACGTCATTAGATCGCAATGTTCCATCCAGGAATAGACGGCATTTTTCACGGCTTCATCTTCACGAATTACATGCGCAATTTTTGCCCAAAACCATTCAGAAGAATAAATTCCACCTTCGTATTTGGTAAAATCTTCCCCGCCCCAGGTCCTGGCCAATTCGTTGATTTCATTGGCCTCGTTAATGGCGGTGTGGTCTTTCCAAAGAACCATCATCACGTTTGGATTCTCTTTAAAACCTTCTTCAAATGCCAGCGGAGTACCTTCCTTTGTAACCGCAATTGGTGAGGACCCGGTAGTATCAATACAAATTCCTTTTACAGCGGAACCATCAATATTGGTTTTTGCTAAAACACCTTTAATTGTTTTTTCTAAGCCTTCAATATGGTCTGCCGGGTGTTGGCGAAACTGGTTGATTGCTGCATCACAATATTTCTTATCACGCCATTGCGGATAATAAAATGTATCAGTGGCCAATTCTTCTCCACTCCCTGTGTCTACAAGTACCGCACGAACAGAGTCGGTACCGTAATCCAGGCCTATAACGTAATTCTTCATTTTCTTTTAAATCTTCTTTATTTTTATTCTTTTAATAATCTCACATCATAAATCCCTGCTGTTCTGGAACCCGATTTGGCTTCAAAACGTATGGTGATTTTTTCCTCTTCATTATATTCTAAATTGTTTGGCAGTTTATATTCTTTAGAAAAAAATTGGTCGCCTTCTTCGCCATTAAAATTTTCTTCCGCCAGAACTTTATCATTTATATAAATACTGAATTCCCTATTTGCATCTTTTCCGTAATAAGTAATTTGAAGTTTTTTGGCATTATTCTCCGTATCTTTTAAATCGTAACTAAACCATCCCGTAGCATCACGCCAATGACGATCTTGATGAACGCCGGTGTTAGAATCTTTACTTTGAATAAAATGATCTGACTCCGGTTGTTGTTCACCGGGAACTACCCTGTCTATGGTATTTGCTTCCAGTTCACGCTCAACGATTTCCTTTTCCTTTAAGTCTTTTTGTTTTTTCTGGTAACTTTCTTTCGTTTCCAGTGCAAGATAAATGGCATATCTGGACTCGTGAATATTATAAAAAGGAATAAATTCCTGTGCCTTAAACTTTTCTGGATAGATCCCCTCTGAGATTGAAAAACTTAGATTTTCACCTGGATTTTTTCTGACTTTCTTCACCAGATCTTCTAGATTTTCAGATAAAAATACAGGCATTTGAGAGCTTGGTATTTGAGTACCATCTGCAATATGGCCACCCCGACTATCATCAGCAAAAATTCCTTTTTGATCTTGCTCCCCGGTTTTTGTTCCTAAAACAATTGGCCCATATTTTATCGCGGCATAATCTGAACCATCGGGAAGTTTTTCAGCAGTAATATGCATAGGTAATTCCACTTTTATTTTATCTCCGTTTTTCCAGGTTCGGTTAATGCCTACATAAGAACCCGGCTCCTGATTTACTGCAAAAGATTCTTCATTTATAAATATTTTAAACTGATCTTTTTTTACCCAGGAAGGATACCTGAGATTAAGAATAAAATTTTTCGGTTCCTCAGTCTTAATGCCAAGGTTCGTGGTTTCTTCTTTAGGAAAATCAGTTTGCTGCAGTATTTCTACATCTTGTTCTTTCCACTTTAAGGTTGAAGAAATAAAAAGATTTACATACAATTCATTTTCGGAATGAGTGTAAATAAACTGGTTATACTTCCCGTGATTTTCAATTCCGGAACCTACACAGCACCAAAAACTCGTTTCCGGCTGGGAGTAAACCCGGTAATGGCCGG
>NZ_CAXAVR010000018.1:0-36031 GCF_963972535.1 uncultured Salegentibacter sp. | reverse complement strand
CCTAGCACTTATAGCTAAATTGGATTACCAAACTACAAACTGATTAGTTACAAATTATAAATCTATCCTAGAATATCATTCAATAATTTGCTTGGTCTCATAGCCTTAGAAGTAAGGTCTTCGTCTGGTTTATAATAACCTCCAATGTTTACTGAAGATCCCTGAGCATCTATTAATTCCTTATTAATTTGCTCTTCGTTTTCTTCTAATTTTGAAGCAACATTAGCAAAATGTTCTTTTAACTCGGCATCCTTATCTTGTGCGGCCAAAGCCTGCGCCCAATATAAAGCCAGGTAAAAATGACTGCCGCGGTTATCCAATTCGTTTACTTTTCTGGATGGCGATTTACTGTTTTCCAAAAATTTATTGGTGGCGTCGTCTAATGCTTCAGAAAGTACAAGCGCTTTTTTATTCTCATATTTTTCGCCTAAATGCTCTAAGGAAGCTGCAAGAGCAAGGAATTCTCCAAGAGAATCCCAACGCAAGTGGCCTTCTTCAAGAAACTGTTGTACGTGTTTTGGGGCAGATCCACCGGCACCGGTTTCAAACAATCCTCCACCATTCATTAACGGTACAATAGACAGCATTTTTGCGCTGGTACCTACTTCTAAAATTGGGAAAAGGTCGGTTAAATAATCTCTTAGTACATTACCTGTAACAGAGATGGTGTCTTTTCCAGCTTTTACTCGTTCCAGCGTATATTTGGTAGCTTCAGCAACCGACATTATTTTAATGTCTACACCTTGAGTATCATAGTCTGGAAGATATTGATTCACCTTTTTAATAAGCTCAGCATCGTGAGCACGGTCTTCATCTAACCAGAAAATTGCTGGCCAACCGGTAGCTTTTGCTCTATTTACCGCCAATTTAATCCAATCCTGGATTGGAGCATCCTTAACCTGGCACATTCTCCAGATGTCTCCTTCTTCAACTTCGTGCTCTGTCAAAGTTTTTCCACTTTTATCAATTACACGAACAGTACCGGCAGCGGGAATCTCAAAAGTTTTATCGTGAGAACCATATTCTTCGGCTTTTTGAGCCATTAAGCCCACGTTAGGAACAGTTCCCATGGTAGTAGGATCAAAAGCACCGTGTTTTTGGCAGAATTCAATAGTTTCCTGGTAAAGGGGAGCATAACTACTATCTGGAATTACCGCTTTGGTATCTTGAGTTTCGTTATTTTTATTCCACATTTGGCCCGATGTTCTAATCATAGCGGGCATAGAAGCATCTATAATCACATCACTTGGTACGTGAAGGTTGGTAATTCCTTTATCAGAATTTACCATTGCTAAATCTGGTCCTTCTTCAAGATCGGCTTTTATTTTAGATTCAATTTCCGCTTTTTTATCGGCAGGAAGTTTTTCAATGGCATTTAATATATCTCCCAGTCCGCTGTTTGGATCTCCTCCTGCATTTTTAAGATCTTCGCCATATTCGTTGAAAACATCTTCAAAAAATACGCGTACTGCGTGACCAAAAATAATGGGGTCTGAAACCTTCATCATCGTGGCTTTCATATGTAAAGAAAAAAGTACTCCTTTTTCTTTAGCATCTTTAACCTGTTCTCTAAGAAACTGTAAAAGTGCTTTTTTACTCATTAAAGTGGCATCAATAACCTCTCCTTTAAGCAAGTGCAGGTTATCTTTAAGAACTTTTTTATCCCCATCTTTAGAAGTAAATTCAATTTTCACATCGGTTTCTTCGTTAAGGGTTAGAGATTTTTCATTGGCTTTAAAATCTCCACCGTTCATTGTAGCCACATGAGATTTAGAATCTGAACTCCATTCTCCCATGGAATGCGGATGTTTTTTAGCGAAATTCTTTACCGCTTTTGGAGCTCGTCTATCTGAATTTCCTTCACGTAACACTGGATTTACCGCACTACCTTTTACTTTATCGTAAGTAGCCTGGATTTTCTTTTCTTCATCATTTGAAGGTTCGTCTGGATAGTCTGGTAATTTATAACCTTTTTCCTGTAGCTCTTTAATGGCAGCTTTTAACTGCGGAATAGACGCACTAATATTAGGTAACTTAATAATATTAGCTTCGGGTTTTTTAGCCAAATCACCAAGTTCGGCTAAATCATCGCTTACTTTTTGATCGTCTGAAAGGTACTGTGGAAATTGAGATAAAATTCTACCTGCCAGGGAGATATCTTTGGTTTCCATCCCAACATTTGCCGCCTTGGTATACGACTTTACAATAGGATAAAAAGAATAGGTAGCTAAAGCCGGGGCTTCATCTGTTTTGGTATAAATGATCTTTCCAATCTGTGTCATTTTGTAATTTTTATAGCTGATTAATTTTGAAATGTCTAAACTCAATGAACGCCCAATTTTCACTGGGCGTTCGAGCTCTGCGCAATATAATATTTTTCAAGCTTTTATCATAGCTGAAGCAAGGTTAAAGCCTGTTAATTATTACAAAAAGGGCATAAAAAAAGCCATTTCATCTTAATAACTAAAATGAAATGGCTTCAACTGAAATAATACGTTCTCACTGAATTTTCGAAATTCTTTAAGGGAAAAATCCCGGTGTGCATTATTTCAATGATTCAAAAATAAAAACTTAGTAAAGTTAGATTTTTGAATCTAAAGGGTTTTTATCTTTCAAACTATTTTTGACCTGGCAAAACATGAGCGTTATATAGAAGATAAAAACCGTATGTAAAGGATTTTAAGCTTTACGCGGAATTTCAATTTAATAAGAAATCCTTTTGTCATTCCCTTCAACTAAATTCCATATTAAATATACAACAAAACGACAGTAAAATAAAATTTTTAACTTTTTGTTATACAGTGAGTTGGAAGCCTATTGAATGCTGATATTTACGCATAAAAAAGCCCCGAAATTCGGGGCTTTCTATATTATTAAACTTTAAGCAGTTTACTCGGTTACTGCGCGGTAAGCATTTATTCTTCCTTTTCCAAAGAATGTGCTTTGACCGTTGCCATCAACTTTATCTGCAGTTTTTTCAATTTGTTTTGTAACTTCTTGAGGACTCATATCACCACCATTTTTAGCGATGATTAATGCAGCAACACCAGAAACGTGTGGAGCAGCCATACTTGTACCTGCGCTCCAGAATAATGAATTATTATTACCGGTGCTAAGAATCATATCATCAAGAGCAACATCTCCATCTCCTCCAGGGGCAGCAATGTCTACTAAAGATTTCCCGTGAGTAGTGTAACTTGCAGGAATATCAAAATTAGTATAATCTGCAGTCCAGTCGTAACCTTCGGGTGCAGTTGCAGAGACAGTTACCACATTATTTAATCCACCAGGTAGTTTAATATATGCTGAATTTCCATCGTAATTTACCCCATCATTACCTGCTGAAGCTATAATTGTACTTCCTTTTTTATAGGCATAATCTATAGCTTTTTGCTGGGCATTTACAATTTCCATAACATACTTAGCAGGTATTTTATAAGGATCACCATTAGCATCCACTAATTTTCCATTTTTGTTTAGGGTAGCACCTAAACTCATATTGATAACGTCAGCCGAGTTTTCGCCTGCATAAACAATACCGGCATTAATAGAACTAAAGGCGCCACTTCCTGTAAATTCAGAAAGAACTTTAACAGCTACAAGTTCAGCGTGTGGTGCAACACCAATAAGACCTAATCCATTTTGAGCAGCAGCAATGGTTCCTGCTACGTGAGTTCCATGATTATCAAAAGGAGTGCTCTCCAAAACATTCCAATCTTCTCCGGGTACAAATGAAGCTGAAAGTGAAGTATTTAAATTGGGAGTCAGTTCTACGTGTTCAGCATCTATACCAGAGTCAAGAACAAATACACTTGCCCCGCTACCAGTAAAACCAGCATTCCATGCATCTGGAGCGTCAATAGCCTCTAATCCCCAAAGATAATCGTAGTAATAATAAGGTTCTGTACTTCCAATACTAGGTGTGGCTTCTGGAAGATTTGCTTCTATACCTTTAGATGTAGGTATCCATGCTATTTCATAATCTGGCACCACAGCGTCTATGTTCTTCTTTTTCATTGTGTTCTCTATGAAATTTACATCTTTTGAACTTACAATAGAAATTCCAATTTCAGGAATAGAACTTATAATCTCACTACCGCTTGTTTTAAGAGAATTTTCTACACTCTTAGTTAAGTCGGAAGATTCAGAAATTACCATATAATTTTTAAATGGTGGCTCCTGCAAATCAGTAGCAAGGTTTTCATCAGTTTCCCTTAAATTCTCTTCTTTCTCACATGAGCTAAATACAGCCCCAAATAAGAAAACGCATACAAGCATTTTCCATAATTTAATTGTTGTTTTTTTCATAAAATATGTTTTAGTTTTTTCAAGGCCATAAATTACAAGAATAACAACTATTAACAAGAATTTAATATCATAAAATTATAATATTTAGCATTTAGGTTAAAGAAATAACGATAAATAATAAAAATCTTACTGAAATATTAGTGACTAAACTGTGGTATGTTGGTTTACTTACATATAATCCATAAAAAAAGCCCCGATTTACGGGGCTTTCTATAAGTTTAATAAGATGTATCTTATCTTTTAGCTTCCTTAATACGGGCTTTTTTCCCGGTAAGTTCTCTAAAGTAATAAATACGAGCTCTTCTTACTTTTCCTCGTTTGTTCAATTCAATTTTTTGAATTGCAGGAAGGTTTAAAGGAAAAATTCTTTCAACACCTACAGTACCACTCATTTTTCTAATGGTGAAAGTCTGTGATGCACCGCTACCTCTTTTCTGAATTACTACCCCTTTAAAAAACTGGGTACGGGTTTTTTGACCCTCTTTAATTTCGTAATACACAGTAATGGTATCACCTGCAGAAAATTCAGGTAAATCTTTTCTTTCAACGAATTCGTCTTGTACGTACTTAATTAACGATTCCATAATTTCTTATTTAATGTAAAATCTAAAACAACATTCACGGACCTCGCCAGAGGTTATTTTAGAACGAGTGCAAAAGTATTAATTTTAATTTATAATGCAACTTAGAAATTGCAATTATTTTTCTGTTTCATCCAAAAGATCAGGCCTTAAGCGTTTGGTACGCTCCCAGGCTTTTTCTTCCCGCCAGGCTTCTATCTTCGGAAAATTACCCGAGGTTAATATCTCCGGAACTTTCCATCCTTTATATTCTGCAGGTCTTGTATAAACCGGTGGAGCCAGTAAATTATCCTGAAAAGAGTCAGTTAACGCTGAAGTTTCATTTCCCAAAACTCCGGGAATTAACCTTATAATAGCATCACAAACCACAGCAGCACCAAGTTCCCCGCCAGAAAGTACATAATCGCCTATAGAAATTTCTTTGGTAATAAAATGGTCGCGAACTCTTTGATCTACTCCTTTATAATGTCCGCAGAGAATAATGATGTTTTCCTTAAGGGAAAGTGTATTGGCAGTTTTTTGATTAAAACGATCGCCATCTGGGCTCATATAAATTACTTCATTATAATCCCGCTGACTTTTAAGATTGGAAATACACTTATCTATAGGCTCTACCATCATTACCATCCCGGCACCACCACCAAACTGATAATCATCAATTTGTTTGTAATTATCGGTTACATAATCTCTTAAATTATGAAGATGAATTTCTACATGACCGCTTTCTATGGCTCTTTTTAGAATAGAGGCCTCAAAAGGGCTTTTAAGTAAATCTGGAACTACAGTAATTATATCTATGCGCATATTTTCTAATAAAATGCAAAGATGCTAATTAAAATTTTAGCTGAAGAAAATTAATCTTTGGCTTTATTCTTTTCATCCTGAAGCATACGGCCTAAACGTTGTTCTTTTTCTAAAGCTTTCGCGCGGTAAAGGTCAAATTCTTTTTCGGTTTCATCTAACCTATGCTTCGCTTCTTTGGTAGTAGCATTAGAATTTTTAAACTTATAGATAAAGAAAAGTAGTGCGAGAATTAAGACTCCTACAATTCCCCACATCAAGGCCATATAACTTCCTTTGCTAAAAGGCATGCCAAGAAATTTAATAGCATCTTTTTCTTCGTTTACACGCTGAAGATCTTCCTGGGTTTGGGCTAATTGATTTTCAAGATTTTCAATTTCTTCATTTTGATTGGAAATAGTGCTTTGCTCTTCCTGAAGCTCATTTTTTAAATCCTGAACGTGGCGTTTTGTATTGTCCCGTAATTCAATTAAAGCATCATAATCTACAACTTTGTAGCCCTGGTAGTTATTTGAAGATTCAATAAGGTTATCAAATTCGTCTTCAATAAAATTAGAAGTAGCCAGGGAATCCTGAGCCGATAAAAAACTAATTGAAAATATTAAAAGTAAACTTGAAAAAATAATATTACGCATCATTTGGGATTTTTCTGGTTGGAATTTATATGCTTGAACGCCTTCTTTTTTTACTTATTGTAAAAGAATTGGTTAATTTGAATCTAATTTTTATAAATTCCTTTAAATTAATTATTTGAGCGCGCAAATGTAAATTATTCCCAATAAAAAACCCACCAAATTTAGGTGGGTTTTCAGGTATTTTAGCTTATTATAAAATATTAATAATAAGTAAACCTTCTCACTTTCGCGATATACTTTGCCAGCCTTATTAATTGGTGGTTGTACCCATATTCGTTATCATACCAGATATAAAGAATTACATTTTTCCCATCTTCAGAGACAATGGTGGCCTTACTATCATAAATGGCCGGGGCGTTAGAGCCAACAATATCTGATGATACTAATTCATTATCCAGGGAATATTTAATTTGTTCTACGAGTTCACCTTCAAGGGCGTATTTCTTTAAAATATTATTTACGCCTTCAACAGTGGTTTGACCCTCAATTTCCAGATTTAGAATTGCAAGTGACCCATTGGGAACAGGAACCCTAATTGCGTTTGATGTTAATTTACCTTCAAAAACAGGTAAGGCCTTTGCAACAGCTTTCCCGGCGCCGGTTTCGGTAATCACCATATTGAGCGCAGCCGCACGACCCCGGCGGTATTTGCTGTGCATATTATCTACCAGGTTCTGATCGTTGGTATAGGCGTGGATAGTTTCTAAATGCCCGTGCACCACGCCAAGTGTATCTTGAACGGCTTTTAACACAGGGGTGATTGCATTCGTAGTACATGAGGCTGCAGAGAATATTGAAATTTTATCAGGATTATATTCTTTATGATTTACGCCATGAACAATATTTGGAATGCCTTTCCCGGGAGCAGAAAGTAAAACCTTTGCCGCTCCTTTCGCTTTAAGGTGCCTGCTTAGTGCTTCTTTGTCTCTGAACGCACCGGTGTTATCTATAATTAAAGCCTTATTTATTCCGAATTTTGTATAGTCAATATCCTCAGGTTTATCTGTGGAAATTACTTTTACAGTGGTGCCGTTTATAATAAGTGCACTATTTTCTTCGTCTATACCAACAGTTCCTGAAAAATCACCGTGAACTGAATCATTTTTTAATAAGGAAGCACGTTTTTCCAAAACATTCCTGTCTACAGCACCTCGAGTAACGATAGCTCGCAAACGCAACTGACTGCCTTTACCTGTTCTGGCCATTAATTCCCTGGCTACTAAACGACCAATACGCCCAAAACCGTAAAGCACAACATCTTTAGGGACAACTTTATCATATTTTTTTGCATCTTTCAGTTTATCTGAAACAAAAGCCATAGCATTAAGATGTCCCTGGTCTTCTAAATGATACTCATAGGTTAATTTCCCAATGTCCAGTTTTGCAGGTGGCAGATCCATATCCTGGATTGCTTTTGCAATTTCTACCGAATCAAAAATTGAAATAGGTTTTTCTACAAATTCTCCCGCGTATTCGTGTAAGTTAAGAATATCGCTAACATTGCGGTTAAGCAATTGATTTCTGAATAAAACCAGCTCAATAGATTTATCGTACCAAAGATCACTTATAATATTAATGAATTGTACGGTCGCTTTGCGCCGGTTTGCCTGAAAAGAAAGTTCCTTTTCGTAAACTTTGTTGAAGCTCATGTGTGGTTTGTGTTGTTTTAATCCCTCATTGAGGGTTTAATTTTGCCGAGCCTTAGCTCGAAATTATAAAATAGTTTCTATCTCAAACCTCGTGGACTTACCCAAGGTTCTTAATTATTGCCGCAAAAGTATATATTTCAAACGTTTTCGTAAAGAAAATTTTGCATAAAAAACTCCCTTTAATTAAGGGAGTTTTAGGAGATTTAGTCTTTGCTTTTTATCGCCAAACCATTCGCTGTTTTTCGCCATTTCTATCAACTATGGTAATCACAATATCTTCAGCAAGATTTTTATTTCTAAAGATTCGTTCAACATCGCTTACGCTAGCCACCTCTTTATTATCTATTGCAGTAATAATGGTTCCTACCAATTCTTCCGCAGGTAATCTAGGGGAGAGGGTACGGTGAATTCTAACGCCATTTTCAACATTCAATTCCTGTAATTCTTCCTTACTGGCATTAGAAACTTCTATTTTTATAGGTTCTATAGTGTAGGTTTCAAATTTAGTAAGGGTTACCGTAGCTTCTCTTTCCTTGCCATCTCTAATAAATAGTACATCAATTTCATCGTTAGGACGCTTTGAATTAATATATCCAGTTAGATCTGAGAATTTATTAATGTCTATATTATCTAATTTTCTAATTATATCGCCTTGTTTAAGTCCGGCTTTTTCAGCACCGCTTCCTTCGGTTACTTCAGCCACCATAACTCCCTGGGTAGTTTCAAGTCCGAATTCTTCTACCGCCCTTGGGTTGATATTTCCACCTCTAATTCCTAAAATTCCTTTTTGCACATCACCATACTCCATAATATCTTCTACGATTTTACGGGTATTATTAGACGGTACGGCAAATGCATAACCTATATAACTTCCGGTTTGGGAAGTAATGGCAGTATTAATTCCAACCAGTTCGCCATTAATATTCACTAAAGCGCCTCCACTATTACCTGGATTAATCGCGGCATCAGTTTGTATAAAAGATTGCGAAGTAAGATCGCGTGTATTTAAATCTCTTGCGGTAGCACTAATAATTCCCGCGGTTACGGTAGATTTAAGGTTAAAAGGATTTCCAACTGCAAGCACCCATTCTCCAAGTTTTACATTGTTAGAATCGCCAAACGGAATATAATCCAGGCCTTCCGCATCAATTTTTAATAGAGCGATATCTGAAGTTTCATCGGCTCCAACAATTTCTGCAGTATAGGTTTTGTTATTGTTCAAGGTAACTTCAACCTCATTGGCTTCTCTAATTACGTGGTTGTTGGTTACAATATAACCATCTGGAGAAATAATGACTCCAGAGCCGGCTCCCTGCAGTGCTTTACCGCCACTATAATTCCCCTGAATTAGATCTCTCATAGTACGCGGACCTTTAAAAACAGCTACGTTTTTAACGTGTACCACTCCGTTAACGGTATTTTCGGCTGCTTCGGTAAAATCGGCATTCGTGCCGTAGATATTTCCCGAATAATTTGCAGGAATTAATTCGGCTGTAGTATTAGAAACCGGGGGTAAACCTGTGGGCGTTTCTTCTTCAAAAAACATTTTATAGCTCCCTAAAGTCAACGCGCCTCCTAAAATAGAAACGAGAAGTAGTTTAGATAAATTTTTCATTTTCAATGGTGTTTTTATATAATTCAACTTTAAAATTATAATATTAGTATTTTCAGTTTTTAACTTTAACGGCCATTTAACACGCCATAAAATCGTGTTATTTATAGTATCTTTGTTGCCCTTAAAATTCACGTAATGAAAATTCCATTTTATAAATATCAGGGCACCGGGAACGATTTTGTGATGATTGATAACCGCCAACAACTATTATCCAAAAACAATACCAGAATAATTAAAAAGCTTTGCGACCGTAAATTTGGCATTGGAGGAGACGGTCTTATACTTTTGGAAAATCCCGAAGTGGAGGGTGACGATTTTAAAATGGTTTATTTTAATGCCGATGGGAATCAAAGCAGTATGTGCGGCAATGGTGGGCGTTGCCTGGTAGCTTTTGCAAAATTCCTGGGAATCATACAAAATGAAGCTACTTTCACGGCAATAGATGGACCGCATAAAGCAACCATTAGCAACCACCAGGTAAGTCTACAAATGCAGAATGTTTTAGATATAAAACAACTGGGAAATAGCGCTTTTCTTGATACTGGTTCTCCACATCACGTAATTTTCACTAAAAATGTAGCCGATCTTGATGTGAAAAAAGAAGGTGCTGTAATTAGATATTCAGATGAATATGTATCCAATGGCGGTACCAATGTGAATTTTGTAGATATGCAGGAAGATAATACCTTTTTAGTTAGAACTTACGAAAGGGGAGTGGAAGACGAAACGCTTTCTTGCGGAACGGGAGTTACTGCAGTTGCCCTGGCGGCGCACGCTTCTGGAAAGGCGAATACTAATACGGTAAAGCTAATTGTTCCCGGGGGCGAATTATCGGTTTCCTTCAGTAAAGAAAACGAAATTTATACAAATGTTTGGTTAACCGGCCCGGCAGAGCAGGTTTTTAAAGGAGAAATAGTATGCCAGGCTTAAGAGGAAATAAGGTTTACCTACGTGCTCTGGAACCCGAGGATCTCGATTTTGTTCATACTGTGGAGAATATAGAAGAGTTTTGGGAAGTAAGTGCCACCCAAACTCCTTATTCCCGGTTTCTTATTAAGCAATACCTGGAAAACGCGCATCGCGACATTTACGATATTAAACAATTGCGCTTGGTGATTTGTGATCTTCAGGATAATGAAGTTGGTCTAATAGATATTTTTGACTTCGAGCCAAAAGACCGAAGGGCAGCTTTGGGAATCTTAATTGCCGATCCCTCTGAACGCGGAAAAGGATATGGTGCTGAAGCTCTAAAATTACTTTGCAATTACTGTTTTACCCATCTCGCCATGCACCAGGTTTATGCAAATATCACCGAAGGAAACGAAACCAGTGTAAAACTTTTTGAAAACCTGGGTTTCCAAAGAGTTGGTATAAAAAAAGACTGGACTTATTCTGAAGGCGGTTTTAAAGATGAAATTCTCTATCAATTGATCAATAAATAATGTACATCAAAAAAATTCTACTTGCTATTGCCATTCTTGGGCTTATAGGCCTTTCTGTTTTTAGCTATTATATTTATACCAGTATTTTTTCAGGGAACACCAGTTTTACGGGAGAGAAAAAGATAGTTTACGTACCTACGGGTGCAGACTATCAAACCGTGATAGATAGCCTTCAGCCTTACGTGGAAGATATGGAATCTTTTGACCTGGTTGCCCGAAAAAAGGGTTATGCATCAAATATCAGGGCTGGGAGATACGCTATTAATCCCGGGATGAATAATAACGAATTAGTAAATGCTTTGCGAAGCGGAAATTTACCAGTAAAACTTACCTTTAATAACCAGGAGCGACTGGAAGATCTTGCCGGAAGAGTTGCCCAGCAAATTGAAGCCGATAGTACAGCTTTAATTAAAGCTTTTAAGGATGAAGAATTTTTAGCTGAAAATAATTTTACTGAAGCTAATGGCTTAGCAATGTATATTCCTAACCAATATGAATTCTACTGGAATACTTCAGCTGAAGAATTTAGAGAGCGAATGAAGCGGGAATACGATCGCTTCTGGACCGATGAAAAGAAGCAAAAAGCCGAAGAAATAGGCTTGAACCCTAAAGAGGTTTCCACACTGGCTTCAATAGTTCACAAAGAAACCGCTAAGGTAGACGAACGCCCAAAAGTAGCGGGAGTTTATATGAACCGGTATAAAAACGGGTGGAAATTAGACGCCGATCCTACAGTGATCTACGCATTGAAAAATAAAACGCAAAAATGGGATACCATTATTAAAAGAGTGCTTTATAAAGATCTGGAATTAGATTCTCCTTATAATACCTATATATATAAAGAGTTACCACCGGGACCTATTTTTATGCCAGATATTTCTGCAATAAACGCCGTGCTTAATTATGAAGATCACGATTACTTCTACTTTGTAGCCGATGTTAAAAATTTTGGTTATCATAAATTTGCCAAAAATTTAGCTCAGCATAATCGAAATAAGCAGGAATATGTGCGTTGGATTAACAAACAAGGTGTAAAAAGATAAAAATAATTTTTACTCCAAATTATTAAGAAAGTTCTAACGCCTTAGCATACGTACTCTTAGAGCGATGTTAAGTCATTCCATAACTTTATAATTTACTTAACAGGTTGTGCTTCAGATTTTTAAAATTTGTTGTACATTTGCACGGCAAAATTGAAAGGGGCGTAAGCTTAATTTTTTTAGCCCAAACCGTTAACCTTTCAGAAACAAAATGTAATGAGAAGGAAAATTGCAAAATTTTCAATCTTGCCTGTTTTTGCAGGCTGCATGTTTTTCAGTTTTTCAACTAGAGAAGCAGCGAATTTGGAAATTGAAGGTTATTCAACTTCCAATTTAGATCTAAACTATACCGTAGCCCTTGTAGAGGAAAGCGAGTTAGCAAAAGATCAAAGCCTTGAAAGGGCGTTACCTGAACTGGGAAAGTCCTATGTTGGTTTTAAAGAAGCGCTGGGTTTTAAAGAATCTCGCGGAAATTATCAAACAATTAATGAGTTTGGTTATATGGGAAAATACCAGTTTGGTATTGGAACCCTGGAATTACTTGGCATTTACAATAGTGCAGAATTCCTTAACTCACCACAACTCCAGGAAGCCGCATTTTATACCAATGCTTCCAGAAACAAATGGATCTTAATTCGTGATATTGCACGTTTTGAAGGCAAAGTAATTAATGGAGTAGAAGTAACCGAGTCTGGTATTCTTGCCGCTGCCCATCTTGCTGGCCCGGGAAGTGTGAAAAAATACCTTAGAAGCTGGGGAGCCCAGTCTTTTAGCGATGCTTTTGGAACTTCAATTAGAAATTATTTGAAGAAATTTGGCGGTTATGATACTTCGTTTGTTAAACCGGAAAAAAACCCGAGAGTAGATATTCAAGCTTTTAGAGCTTAAATTTCTTTCTGAAATATAAAAATAGCAGGCCTCTTATGGAGGTCTGTTTTTGTTTTACTCCATTCTGAAACCGGTTTGGTTACGATGTACTCTGTAGGTAAGGTAAGATCACAAGCTACACAAAGCCTGGTAGTTGGATGTAAAAGTTGTAAAAAATCTTCCAGTAATTTATTATTGCGGTAAGGAGTTTCAATAAAAATTTGTGCTTCCTGTTTTTCAAAAGATAGACGCTCTAAATCTTTAATTTCCTTTTTCCGTTCTTTTTTGTCTATAGGCAAATAGCCGTTAAATGTAAAACGCTGCCCGTTCATTCCGCTGCCCATCATTGCCAATAGAATTGAAGAGGGGCCCACTAATGGAATTACCTGGATGCCTTCATTATGCGCAATTTTCACAATTTCAGCACCTGGATCTGCAACACCGGGACAACCCGCTTCGCTCAATAAGCCTATATTTTTTCCTTCTTTACAATCGTTTAAAAATGAAGGGATTTCTGAAACTTCAGTGAATTTATTTAGATGAAAAAATTTTAGAATAGATTGTTGCTTTTCGGGAACCAGTTGTTTTATATGTCTTCTGGCCGTTTTTTCATTTTCAGCAATAAAAATATCCAGGTTTTCCATAATTTCTTTAACCTGAATGGGTAGAACCTGCATTGGGTTTGCCGCTCCCATTGTAGTGGGAATCAGGTAAAGTTTTCCTGGATATCTAAAGTCAGCCATTATGCTTTATTTTCTTCCTTCAACTGGTCTGCTATTTTTTCGCAAGCTTCATCCAGCATCTGGTATACATTTTCAAATCCGTGATCACCACCAAAATATGGATCTGGTACATCTACATTTTCCGCAGGGAAAATTTCATCTAGTATCAATTGTACTTTTGCGCGATCTTCGTCATTCCTGGCAAGAGAGATCACATCTTTAAAATTCTGATTATCCATCACATAAATGCGATCGAATTTATCAAAATCTTCTACCTGAAATTGTCTTCCGCGCTGGTAGGTAATATCCAGGTTATTTTTTTTCGCTATTGCAACAGAGCGAGGATCTGGCGCATCGTCTATATGGTAATCTCCGGTCCCGGCCGAATCTACAAAAACCTTAGATTGGTCTACCTTAGATTTTAAAATTTCCTCGGCAAGCGGTGATCTGCAAATATTGCCGAGGCACACCATCAATACCTTAGTCTTCATAAAAATGTTTTTATATGGTAAGTTTTTTGTTGAGGTCTTCAACAAACTTTTTGAATTGCTTATCAGTCGTCGCCAGGTTATCTACCGTTTTGCAAGCGTGTAAAACCGTAGCGTGATCGCGTTTTCCAATTTGAGAGCCAATGCTTGCCAAAGAAGCTTTTGTAAACTTTTTAGCAAAGAACATGGCCAGTTGTCTTGCCTGTACAATATGCCTTTTTCGGGTTTTAGACTGCAAAGTTTGCACATCCATTTGGAAATAATCACTCACCACTTTCTGAATATAATCTATAGAAACTTCGCGCTTGGTATTTTTCACGTAGTTGTCTACAATCTTTTTGGCGAGTTCTAAAGTGATATCTTTTTTGTTGAAAGAAGAGTGGGCAATAAGTGAAATAATGGCGCCTTCCAGTTCCCTAATATTTGTTTTTATATTATTAGCTAAAAACTCAACAATTTCTTCTGGCATTTCTACCCCGTCACGATAAAGTTTGCTTTTAATAATAGAAATACGGGTTTCAAAATCAGGATGTTGTAATTCTGCAGAAAGTCCCCATTTAAATCTTGAAAGCAGGCGTTGTTCAATATCCTGCATATCTACCGGCGCTTTATCACTGGTAAGAATCACCTGTTTTCCGTTTTGATGTAAGTGATTAAAAATATGAAAAAATACATCTTGAGTACCTGCTTTTCCTGAAAGCAATTGGATATCATCCACGATCAAAACATCAATAATCTGGTAAAAATGAATAAAATCGTTTCGGTTATTTTTCTTTACAGATTCTATATACTGTTGGGTAAATTTTTCAGCAGAAATATATAAAACCGTCTTTTCTGGATATTTATCTTTTATTTCAACCCCAATAGCGTGTGCCAAATGTGTTTTTCCCAATCCTACGCCACCAAAAATTAGCAGCGGATTAAAAGAAGTTCCTCCTGGTTTATTGGCTACAGCTAACCCAGCCGATCTTGCCAACCTGTTGGAATCTCCTTCCAGGAAGTTTTCAAAATTATAACTCGGGTTAAGTTGAGATTCAATTTTTACATTTCTAATCCCGGGAATTATAAAAGGGTTTTTTAATTCGGGGTTCTTATTTTTTAGAGGCACATCTACTTCCTGAGAGGCCATATGACTGCGCTGCGTACTTGGTATTTTTTCGGTAAATGGCATTTTATTGCCGTAGGTGTTTTCCATTTTGATCACATAGACCAATTTGGCTTTTTCACCTAATTCTTTGGTAAGAGAAACTTTTAAAAGCTTAACATAATGTTCTTCTAACCATTCGTAAAAAAACTTTGAGGGCACCTGTATGCTTAGTGCACAATCTGTAAGTTTTACTGCTTGTATAGGTTCAAACCACGTTTTATAAGCCTGTGGAGTGATGTTATCTTTGATAAAAGCCAGACAGCTATTCCAAACTGATTGCGCAGTTTTTGACATGCTTTGTGTTGTATTATTTTAGATTAGTAGTGGTTTATTAGCAGTTAAAAGATTTAGGAGTCTCTCAACTTTGGTAGAACAAATATGTGAACAAATTATGTAATAAAAAAACCGGTTTAGGGTTGAATTTTAAGAAAAAATTGTGCATACTTAATTCCGCTTATGAAAGTACAAAACCTCGTTCACTTTAGCTGTTAAATTCAATATGAAAAGTCACGTTTCTTATGTTAAAGTCCGCTATGCGGAAACCGATCAAATGGGTGTGGTGCACCACGGTAATTATGCTCAATATTTTGAAATTGCCCGATTAGACTGGCTTTCAGCTCTTGGTATATCTTATAAATCTATGGAAGAAAACGGGGTGATGTTACCTGTTTATGAGCTAAATACGAAATTTTTAAAACCCGCGGTTTTTGACGATGAACTTAAAATTGAAGTAAGATTAAAAGAACTTCCGTCGGTAAAAATTACTTTTGAATATTTAGTTTTTAACCAATGTGGAGACTTAATTACAAAAGCTTACACAACTTTGGTTTTTATGGATTCTAAAACTAAAAAACCAATTCGCTGCCCAGAATATATTTTGAATAAATTAAAGTGAATTTATTTCTTTCAGAAAATCGTTTTTACAAATGCAGTGAAATAATTTTTCAGTGATTATTCCAGTGATTACAGATTGCTTCTCCCGATTATCATCGGGATCGTAATAACAAGAAAAATTCAATCTTCCAATCTCTTAATCTCAACCTTGTAAGTTGAATCAAACTTTTCAAAAATTGCTTCGACCTCTTTTTTTCTTACTGAAATATAAATCTTGCAATCCAGCTCCAGTTTTTGCTCAATAATGTTGAGGTTATTTTCCTTAATTAAGCGCATCACAATATTCATTTCAGGATAATCAAAACTGATCTCGAAAAGCTCATCTATGGTTCTCTTAACAATATTGGCTTCTTCCAGTGCCATTTGTGCTGCGGTCTTGTAGGCGTTTATAAGTCCGCCTACCCCAAGTTTTACTCCGCCAAAATATCTCACCACTACAATTAAAATATTGGTCACTTCAAAAGATTGTATTTGGCCATATATAGGCATCCCTGCCGAATTTGAAGGTTCCCCATCATCATTAGCGCGATATTGAAAATCGACTTCAGATTTCCCAAACTGCCAGGCATAACACCAGTGCCTCGCTTTATGATGTTTTGTCTTTAATTCTTCTAAATGAATATTCGCTTCCTCTTCGGTCTTTACCGGAAATGCATAGCCGAAAAACTTTGAATTCCGGTCTTTGAATAAGACTTCAGGGGAAGCTTTGGTTATAGTTTTATAGGTGTCTTTCATTATGTATAGCTATTTTTTAGACCTCACAGGTTTCCAAAACCTGTGAGGTCTTTTCGGTAAAACTACTGGCTACTTGCTACCAGGATAATACTTATTATGGCAAGTCCAATTCCAATCCAGTTTTTCCTCAATAAAACTTCTTTAAAAAGTACAATTCCAAGAATTGTAGATGCTAGCACAATCCCTACATGGTTTAAAGTAAAAATAACCGAGTTTTCAATTCCCGGAGCACGCAATGCCATAACCAGGAAATAAATTGAAAAATAGTTCGGAATTCCCAGCGCGATCCCGCCGGCTATGTTTTTCCAGGTAATTTTTAGTTTTCCTAAAACTGCCTGTCCAATTAAGATTGTTATTCCAATAATCCCTGCGATTCCAAAAATACTGGAAGAAAAAAGGCCGACATCGGTTTCAGAAACATAAAAATTTTCAAGGTAGTTTATGGTGGTGTCAATAATCCCACTTCCAATAAAAACTAAGAGCGGAAATATTAAGTTCCTTTTCTTTATTTTAATGCCTTTCTCGGTTTTTATTGAACTTAAATAAACCGCTGCAAGAGCAAGTAGAATCCCCGAAATTTTTAAAAATCCCAGGCTTTCATCATAAATAAATATTCCGAAGAAAACGGGAATCGCAACCGACATTTTGGTGGCTACCGAGACTACTGAAAGTCCGCTGCGTTGGGTGGTAATTGCTGCCAAATTAAAAACCGTAATAAAGAGTGCTCCCAAAATGACTGTTCCAAAAAACCATTTTTCTGAAGGAATTCTCACAATATCATTAACACTTTCTATATAGCCAAAAAAGCCCACAATACAGGCAATAAAATAGTTAACGATTATGGCTTGCAGTGTATTTACGCCATATTTTTTATAGAGCCTAAATACGATAAAAATTACCGTAGAAGAAATTATGCTAAGCAGCAGGTAAATCAAAATAACTCTTTTTTAGCAGTAAATAAATCGATGACATCTTCTCGGGTAGGTTCAATATTCCAGGTGTGGATTCCTAAATATTTTGCAGCATCAGTGTTTTCCTTGGTGTCGTCAATAAAAAGACATTCTTGCGGTTTCAAGCCGTGTTGTTTTAGCACAAACTCATAAATTTCAGCATCTGGTTTTCTAAAATTGATCTCGTGAGAAAGATAAAAAGCATCAAAACAAGCTTTAAAATCTTCAAAAAATGGAACATTTTCTTTAACCCAATCAATATGAATTTCGTTGGTGTTGCTTAAAAGAATTAATTGGTAATTTTTTTCTTCTGAAAGTTTCTTCAAAAACTGGTAACGATATTCAGGGAAATCTATTAAAATAGCGTTCCAGGAATTTTTAAAATGTTCTGTTTGAAGCTGAGTATATTCGCTCTGGTAAGATTTTACAAATTCTTCAGAAGAAATAAGTCCTTTTTCATATTGCTGGTTGATATTCAGCAAACTTTCTGAAAGTTCTTCGATTTCATATTTATTCATTTCACGCATCGTGGCTGGTTTGTCCAGGTTGATGAATACGTCTCCAAAATCGAAAATTATAGTTTTAATCATTCTTATAAATTTTTAAAGTATCACGCTCCAAATTAGTTTCTGAAAGCTTAATTCCTGAAAATTTTGGTGCGTTTATTCCCTCGTGAAATTCAGAAACTCCGGTAAAAACTCTCGTTTCATCCCAAAGATTGGCGTCAATAAAAGTCTGAAGCGTTTTTGCACCACCTTCAATAATAACCGATTGTAAATTATGCCGGTAAAGTACCTCGCAAATCTGTTTCGGTAGGTCTTGTTGAAAATCGAGTTTTTCAAATATTAAATTGTCTCCTGAATTTTTTACATTTTCGGTTAAAACAATGGTCTTGATACTGCCATCAAACAATGCAGATTCCTGCGGAATTTTTAATTCTTTGTCTATCACCACCCGAACCGGGTTTTTGCCATTCCAAAGCCTGGTGTTTAGTTTGGGATTATCGGCGATTGCGGTGTTAGTGCCCACTAAAATAGCCTGTTCTTCACTTCTCCATTTATGCACCAGTTGTTTAGAATACTGATTCGTGATCCAAACTGGCTCGCGTTTTTCCTGGACTTTTGGAGCGATAAATCCATCAGTGGTTTGGGCCCATTTCAAAATAATATAAGGGTGTTTCTTTTGATGAAAAGTGAAAAAACGTTTGTTGAGATCCTGGCATTCTTTTTCCAGAATTCCCACCTGAACTTCGCAACCGGCTTCCATCAATTTTTTAATGCCACGCCCGGCCACTTCAGCAAAAGGATCTACTGTACCAATAATCACTTTTTTAATACCCTTAACGATAATTAGATCGCTGCAAGGTGGCGTTTTTCCAAAATGACTGCAGGGTTCCAGGCTCACATAGATGGTAGACTTATTTAAAAGCGATTCATCTTTCACAGAATTTACCGCGTTTACCTCTGCGTGTGGGGCTCCTGCTTTTTGGTGCCAGCCTTCACCAATAATCTTGTTTTTATAAACAATTACGCTGCCTACCAGCGGATTGGGATACGTAGCTCCCAGTCCGTTTTTGGCCAGTTCAATACAGCGCTTTATATATTTTTCGTGTATATTCACGCCTCTAAAATAGGATTATTTACCAAGAATGAGCACGTTAAAAATACGGGAAATTCAACCCGAAGACAATCAACAAGTTGCCGAAGTTGTAAGAAAGGTTTTGGTAGAAATGGGCGTTCCAAAAGTAGGAACCGCCTATGAAGACAAGGCGCTGGACGATATGTATGCAACTTACCAGCACCCGCGAATGAATTATTTTGTGGTGGAAGAGGGAGGAAAGATAATTGGTGGCGCTGGTATTGCTCCATTAATTGGACTCGAAGAAAAAATATGCGAACTGCAAAAAATGTATTTTCTGCCGGAAGCCCGTGGCAAAGGTCTGGGTGCCCAAATGATGGATACCTGTCTTAAGTTCGCCAAATCCCAGAATTTTGAACAATGTTATATTGAAACCCTTCCTTATATGGAAAGCGCCCGGAAACTCTACGCACGCAGTGGCTTCAAATCTTTAGAAAAACCCCTTGGAGACACCGGCCATTATAATTGTACGATGTGGATGATTAGGGATGTTTGAGAAGTAGGAGTAAAGAGTGAAGAGTGAAGAGTGAGGAGTCTTTTTTACGTTATCGCGAGACAGGGACGAACGCGGCTTTTTAATCAAGAGAAGAGTAGAGAGAAGAGAAAAAAGATTTAAGAAACAAGATCAGGAGATAAGAATCAGGAATTTGGATTTTCCTCAAACTGAAAACTCACAACTGATAACCGATAACCCAAAACTGAGAACCGAGAACTCACAACCGACAACCGAAATAATGAAACTAAAAGCCCAAAAAGAAATTTTTACTAAATCGCTGGAAAATGAATATCCTGTGGAAGAAGTGCATTCTTTTTTCTTTATGCTAACAGAAGCTTTTTTCAAGATCAATCGGTTAAATCTTGCTTTAAATCCTGAGCTTGAAATTGATAAAAGTCAGATTGAGAAACTAGAGTCAGCCTTAGCGCGTTTAAAAAACCACGAACCCATTCAGCATATTATTGGGGAAACAGAGTTTTTCGGACTGACGTTTAAAGTCGATAAAAATGTATTAGTGCCAAGACCGGAAACGGAGGAATTGGTTGAATGGATTTTAGAAGACTTTTTCGAAGATGAATCTGGGCGAATCCTGGATATTGGGACGGGGAGTGGTTGCATTGCTATTAGCCTGGCGAAAAATCTTCCGGAAGCTCAAATTTCGGCTATAGATATTTCTGAAAAAGCCTTGCAAATCGCAAAAATCAATGCAGAAATTAACCAGGCTAAGATTAATTTTATTTCAGAAGATATTTTAAGAACTGAAACTCTAACCGGAAATTGGGATGTTGTTGTCTCTAATCCGCCCTACGTGCGAGAGCTGGAGAAAAAGGAAATGCACCGAAATGTTTTAGAATACGATCCACCTACTGCATTATATGTAAAAGACGAAAATCCTTTAATTTTCTATGAGAAAATCACGAAATTGGCCAAAACCGCTTTAAATCCAGGCGGAAAACTCTATTTTGAGATTAACCAATACCTGGCCGAAGAAACCGAAAGGATGATGCAGAAACAAGGCTTTAAAACCGAATTGCGAAAAGATCTTTTTGGAAATTTCAGAATGCTAAAAGGAGAATTGCGTTAATATTAAGGTTTTAGAACCCAATAGTTCTAAATTTCATAAACCAATAATTATGGAAAACAACAGTAAAAACCAACTTAAAAGCATTGCCGTGTTTTGTGCAAGCAGCGAAGGCAACGACGAGAAAATCTTTTCAGAATCTTATCGTTTGGGAAAAGTTTTAGCTCAAAAGAATATTAAATTGGTATTTGGCGGAAGTAAACTTGGCTTAATGGGGCAGGTTGCTGCAGGGATCCTTCAAAACGGAGGAGAAGTTATTGGGGTGATTCCAGATTTTTTAAAAACCAAAGAAGTAGTCCATACCGGTTTAACCGAATTGATCACTACCAAAGATATGCACGAGCGCAAGCTTAAAATGCACGAATTAAGCGATGGTTTTATTGCCCTGCCTGGCGGATTTGGAACTTTTGAAGAGCTTTTTGAAATCGTAACCTGGGGCCAATTAGGGCTGCATCAAAATCCTATTGGGTTATTAAATATTAACGGGTTTTACGACGATCTTATCGCGATGCTTAAAACCATGGTGAGAAAAGGTTTGCTTAGAAAAGAGAATTTTGATCTTTTGCTTATTGGGGAAGATATTGAGGAATTACTGGAAAAAATGTATAATTTTAAGCCTATGCCTGTTCCCAAATGGATGAATAAAGACCAGACCTAAATTAAGACATTATGAAAATCCATAAACTTCAAATATATAGCGATAATTTAAAAGAGCAATTGCGTTTTTATCGGGATACCTTAAATCTAAAGATCACCGATAATAGCGATGATTATTTTGAAGTTGAAACCGGGTATTCTACCATAAAATTTCAGCAAAAAGAAAACGCAACAGCTTACCATATCGCATTTCATATTCCCGATAGGCAGCATAAAGAAGCCCTGGAATGGGTAAAAGAACGGGTTCCGGTTTTGGAAGGCAATGGGCAGGAAATTGTAGATTTTATGGCCTGGAATGCTAAATCTTTGTACTTCTATGACGAAGATAAAAATATCATAGAATTTATCTCCCGTGAGAGTTTCAGTAAACCGGAATCGGCATTGTTTTCAGAAAAAAGTGTTTTGGGAATTAGTGAGGTAGGTCTGGTAACAGAGAACATTCAGGAGAAATTCGACTTTTTAAGCACCAACTTTGAATTGGAAAAATATGATGGCGATTTTGAGCATTTTTGTGCGGTAGGTGATGACGAAGGTTTGCTCATTACCATAAACCAAAAACTTAAAGATTGGTTTCCTACAGATGATAAAGCCTATAAATCTGAATTTAAAATTGAATTTACGCACCAGGGAAAAAAGCATTCCCTTGTTTTTGAAAACGATCAACTAAAAGCCCAGCAATAACTTACCAGCCTTTTATGAATACCGAAGAAAAGATCAAGCAGTTACGCGAAGAATTACACCGACATAATTATTTGTATTATATAGAGGATAAGCCCGAGATCAGCGATTACGATTTTGATATGAAGTTGAAAGAATTGCAGGAGCTGGAAGAAAAAAATCCTGAATTTGATGACCCTAATTCTCCCACGCGCCGTGTAGGTGGAGCGATAACTAAAAATTTTGAGACTGTAGTTCACGATTATAGAATGTACTCCCTATCCAATTCCTACTCTAAAGAAGAGCTGGAAGACTGGGAAAAGCGAATCGAGAAATCTATTGGAGGTAAAGTACAGTATGTTTGCGAATTAAAATACGATGGCGCTTCTATTAGTCTGACTTATGAAGATGGTAAATTAAAACGTGCGGTTACCCGTGGGGATGGGTTCCAGGGAGATGATGTGACCAATAATATAAAAACCATTAGATCTGTACCTTTAAAGCTGAAGGGCGAATTTCCGCAGAAATTTGATATTCGGGGTGAAATAGTGTTGCCTTATGAAGGTTTTGCAAAAATGAATGCCGAAAGGGTAGAAGCCGGGGAAGAACCTTATGCAAATCCTAGAAATACAGCTTCCGGAAGTTTAAAACTCCAGGATAGTGCTGAGGTTGCCAAAAGACCTTTAGATTGCCTGTTGTATAGTTTGGTGGCCGATAGTTTACCGGTGAAATCTCAGTTTGAAGGCCTTAAAAAAGCCAGGAATTGGGGATTTAAAGTTCCACCGGAAGCCGAGTTAAAAAATAGTATTGCTGAAGTTCTCGATTATGTAAATTATTGGGACCAGCACCGCCACGATTTGCCTTATGAAACCGATGGGGTAGTGGTAAAAGTAAATAGTTTTGATCAGCAGGATGAATTAGGTTATACAGCGAAATCTCCGCGCTGGGCAATGGCTTATAAATTTAAGGCCGAACAGGAGAGCACCAAATTAAATAAGATCACCTACCAGGTTGGAAGAACCGGGGCGATCACGCCGGTAGCAAATCTTGAACCGGTGCAATTGGCCGGAACCACGGTAAAACGTGCGTCTTTACACAATGCCGATCAGATTGAGAAACTGGATGTAAGGGAAGGAGATACCGTTTTTGTAGAAAAAGGCGGAGAAATTATTCCGAAGATTGTAGGGGTTGATTTCACCAAAAGGGATCCGGAAACTCCCGAAACTAAATATGCCGAAACTTGTCCCGTTTGCGACAGCGAATTAATTAGAAAAGAAGGAGAAGCTCAGCATTACTGCCCTAATTATAATGGTTGTCCGCCGCAAATTATAGGGAGAATTCAGCATTTTATTTCCCGAAAAGCGATGGATATTGAAGGCCTGGGTGGAGAAACCGTTGCTTTATTGGTTAATGCTAATCTAATTACCAATTATGCCGATCTCTATACCCTGAAAAAAGAAGATGTTCTTCCATTGGAACGAATGGCAGAAAAATCGGCGGAAAACCTTATTAATGGAATCGAGAAATCTAAAGAAATTCTTTTTGAGCGGGTTTTATTTGCCCTTGGAATAAGATATGTGGGCGAAACTGTAGCTAAAAAACTTGCAAAACATTACAAGAATATAGATGCTTTGGCTTCTGCTTCAACCGAAGATCTTACAGCGGTTGATGAAATTGGAGAACGTATCGCTGAAAGTGTAACCGATTTCTTTGTTTCCGAAGAGAACAGGAAGATCGTTCAGCGTTTAAAGGACTACGGACTTCAATTGGAAATTGCTACCGAAGAACTGGAAAACCAGAGCGATTTACTTGAGGGCAATACTTTTGTGATTTCGGGGGTTTTTGAAAAAGTTTCCAGGAATGAACTCAAAAAAATGATAGAAGATAACGGCGGGAAAGTTTCCGGCTCGATTTCAGGAAAAACCGATTATTTGGTTGCAGGCGAAAATATGGGGCCCAGTAAACTGGCAAAGGCCGAAAAACTGGGAACTAAAATTGTGAGCGAAGACGAATTCCTTAAAATGCTTGATTAAATTTTTTATTGGGTTACTGCATTAATAACTTATAGTTTGGCGGCCTACCGAAAATTTATCGTCAAATTTAAAGCGAATACACCGTGAAATTTTAGGCTGTTTGAGCTCTATGGTTATTTCTTTCTAACTAATTTATTCAGGCGAGTTCCTAAAATTTAGGTGTCGAGCGATAAATTTAGATAAAGTTTCGTAAGCCTAGATTTTTTTGGTTCGTTTTTTCATCAATGGAAAAAATGAACACGAGGAATAATAATTATAAGGTTGAGGTTTTATAGAATTATGAGAAAAACTTTCTTTATAGAGGTTTAAACTTTCAAAATTTAAACCTCAATCTTGACTCCGTTAGCTTCAATATTATTTTTATCGTCTAAATAAAAATCAATTCTTCCCAGATAAAGTCCGTAACAACCCACCTGGTTTACTAAAACCTTTTTACCGGCTTTGTTGGTTTCCACAGTTGGTTTATCCAAAAAAGTATGGGTGTGGCCGCCAATTATGAGATCTATATTTTCGGTGGTTTGCGCTAGTTTAATATCAGAAATCTTATCGCTGCTGTATTTATAGCCTAAATGCGAAAGGCAAATAACCATGTCGCAATTCTTTTCTTCTTTTAGAATTCGGCTTTGATCCTGCGCAATTTCTACCGGATCAAGGTATTTTGTTTCTTTATAAAGACTGTCGTTCACCAGACCCTGCAGTTCAATTCCCAAACCAAAAATTCCAATTTTCACTCCGTCTTTAGTGAAAATTTTATGATCGCGGGTATGGCCATCCATCACCGTTTTACTGAAATCATAATTGGAAGAAATAAAATCGAATTCGGCGTGTGGAAGTTGCGCATATAATCCATCTATACCATTATCGAAATCGTGGTTTCCAATGGTAGCTGCATCGTATTTCATTTTACTCATCAGCTTAAACTCCAGTTCGCCTCCATAGAAATTAAAGTAAGGAGTACCCTGGAAAATGTCACCCGCATCTAATAATAATGTATTCGGATTTTCATTTTTAATCTGCTGAATTAAAGTCGCTCGCCTGGCAACACCTCCCATATTAGGATTCCTGGAATCATCAGGGCCAAAAGGTTCTATATGGCTATGAACATCGTTGGTGTGTAAAATGGTTATGTGCTTTTTATAATTAGGTTTAAAAGAAAGTGAACTTAAGCCACCAATTCCTATAAAAGCGGTTGCTGCCGAGGTTTGTTGTATAAAATTTCTTCTTTTCATTTCTTACTTTCTTATAAATCTATTGTCTTTCTCAACCCTTAGAGTATCTATCTTTTTAAAATAATCTATAATGGCATTGCGCAGTTTATAGTCAACTTTATATAATTGGATTGGATCTTTAAAAAAGCTCATATTGTCGCCGCCTTGCTGCAAATAATCTGAAGTAGCTACAAAATAGGTTTTATCTTCATCGATATCTTCGCCGTTAATTTTTGCGCTGGTAACCTTATAATTCTGATCCATTTCAACCTGGATGCCGCTAACAGGATGTGCGGTTTTTGCACGTTCCAGGTAAGTAAGCATTTCCTTAATTTTTTCTCCGGAAAGTTCTGCTACCACAATTTCATTTTCAAAAGGCATTAGGGCGTAGGCACTTCGGGTAGAAATATTTCCTTTGTTGAGGCCAGCTCTAATTCCGCCGTGATTTAGCAAAACCATATCTATTTCATTTCCGGTTCTGCTTTTAAAAATGGGGTTGGCCTGTTCTATTACCAAATCGGCCATTAAGTTTCCAATTGCGGTGTTGAGGTCGCCGTCACTTTTCACCATATCATTTGGATTGTAGGCTAAGGTGCTATCTAGCGTTTTATTGAGATGCTCTTTAAACGGTGCTACAAATTCATCAATTTCGGGATCGGGTTCAATATTTTCATCTATAGCAATTCGTTGCCCTTTAATTTCGGAAGGTTTAACCTCGTTTCCTTTACAACTTAATAGAATTACTGAAAGAAGCAGGAATAAACTTAATCTGGTTTTTTTCATTCGTATATAATTTTCACCCTTTTTTATGAATTTGAAGATAATTATTTATCAATTTCTGGGATTGGGAAATAGGCCGGTTATATCTCATCTTTAAAAATTCAAAGATAAATAGATTATCCGGGTCAAACTTAACTGTTCAACTCTAAAGCCCGGAATATTTTTATAAAACGACTCTTGAAATTGAATCAGCGAATTTTCTGTTAAAAAAATAAAGGTATTTCAGCGAAATAATTAATCCTTTTGTCGAAAAATGGGTTAAAATTTCTAAAAATAGCAATGCTTTACTCAAATGGACATTATTGATAACATGAATTTTATATTTTCGGTCCGCAATTGAATGAAAATGAGTCTTTTTCAGTACATTTTAATTTTACTCGTTCCGCTTCTGGCTATAAATTTATATGCTGCGATTGCTGAAGCCGATTGGTTAATGCAGGCCACACAGCTTATTTTTGTGCCCGGCCTTGCCGGTATTTATATTAAGCTTAAAAAAAATATGAGTTTGAATGCTATACTCTTTTTTATCTTTTTCTTTCTGGCTCAAATTAATGGCTTCATATTTAATACTAATAACTTAACTCTTATATCCTTCTTCTTTTATATTATAGCCTATTTTGGTTTAAGCAGGGAAGCTTTGCAGAATACCCAACTGGAAACTGCCAGTAAAACCATACTGGTTTATTTTTTTCTATTAATAGCCATAAATGCTTATTTGCTATTTACCCACGTGCTGGAACTTAAACAATATATGAGTGATGAACTTGAATTTGGTATTTATATAGCTTATTACGGCGTCTTACTGGTAATGGGCATTATTTCCCTCATTTATTATTTGAATTCTTACTCAAAAAAATCAATTTATTTTATCACACTGGTTCTTACTTTTATTTTTTCAAATGTGTTTAGGGATTCCGCTTATTTTTATATGAAAGATTCTGCTATTTTAATAACCGGTAATTTGTTGTGGTATAACGGCTTAATCTTTAGTTTGCTGTTTTTTCTAACTCCAGAGAGAAAGCTGCGTTTATTGAATCTTCTCTAAAAAGCGAAAGCTTATTCCTGTTTATTTTTTAACAGAAAAAACAAAGCTGTTAAATATGTGCTTTTCTTTGAATACAAAAGCAGATTTTAGTCCTTGAAATTGGCGAAATCTATACATTTGTCGCCCGAAAATTTTGCATTTTTCAGTTTAAAGTCGAAATCCCGCAAATCTTTTCGATTATCATAAAAAATTAAACAGCAATGAACTCATTTATTGGTACCGGTGTGGCTTTGATAACTCCTTTTAAGGAAGATTTATCTGTAGATGTGCAAGCACTGGAAAACCTGGTAGAAAACCAGATTGAAAATGGAATAGATTACCTGGTGGTTTTAGGAACTACCGCCGAAAGCGCCAGTCTTAATAAAGAAGAAAAACAGCTTGTAATAAATACGGTTGTAAAAAAGAATAATAAACGTTTGCCTCTGGTATTGGGAATGGGAGGCAATAATACATACGCCCTTTGCGAAGAACTCAAAGCTGCAAATCTTTCTGGTTTTGAAGCTATACTTTCGGTTTCTCCTTTTTACAATAAACCAACCCAGGAAGGCATTTACCAGCATTTTAAGGCTGTGGCTGCCGCTTCCCCGTTGCCAATAATTCTTTATAATGTACCAGGAAGAACTGCGTCTAATATCCTACCGGAAACAATAAACCGCATTGCCCGGGATTTTAGCAATGTAATTGGCGTAAAAGAAGCTGCCGGCGATATGGTGCAGGCAATGAAATTAATAAGCCTGGTACCCAAAGATTTCCTGGTAATTTCTGGAGACGATCTGCTTACCCTGCCTATGATTTTAGCCGGCGGGAAAGGAGTAATCTCGGTAATAGCACAGGGATTCCCGGCTGAATTCTCTAAAATGGTTTCGCTAGGTTTAGAAGGGAAACCTGCTGAAGCCTACGAGCTTCATTATAAATTACAGCGCTCTATAGACTTGATTTTTGCTGAAGGAAATCCTGCAGGAATTAAAGCTTTACTTGCTCTAAAGCAAAGTATTCAAAACAACCTGAGATTACCGCTGGTAAAAGCCACCCCAGCACTTCAGCAGCAAATTGAAGATTTTTTGAAGAATTTTAGCTAAAATTATTAATTACAAGGTCTAAAAAGTTTTAAATATCGTCATCCTGTTCCGAAGCTTCAGGATTATTTCAGGAGCTAATAAATTGCTAGTCGATTTATGTTAGAAGCTGAAACCAGTTCAGCTTGACGATAGAAAAATTTCTTAGACCTTTTATTTTTTCAGCAAAAGCCTTAGATTATCTTACTTTCAGGATAATAAGAAGGCACATTTTGAGTTATCTAAGCCTGCAACACAAAGTTTTTTTTATACTGAAGAAAAATGTACTTTTGCCACATGTTTTTACAAATGATGAAGAAAGCAATTTTATTAGTAACAGTTTTAATTTTAACTGTATCCTGTGGGGAGTATCAAACCTTACTAAAAAGTGATGATGCCGGCGCAAAGTATACCTATGCTGAAGAGCTGTACAATGAAGCCCAGGAAGAAAATAGCAATAAAAAATATCGTAAGGCCCTTAGGTTGTTTGAGCAAATTGTTCCACAATATCGCGGGAAGCCTCAAGGTGAGAAACTCAGTTATTTATTTGCCAACACCTACTACCAGTTAGGGGATTTTTACCTTTCTTCATACGAGTTTGAGCGTTTTCAACAATCTTATCCCAATAGTGATAAGGTAGAAGAAGCAGCTTTTAAAAAGGCGAGAAGTTTCTATGAGCTTTCTCCAAGATACGATCTAGATCAAACCGATACGCATAAAGCAATTGCAGAACTTCAGGCTTATTTAAACACTTATCCTGAAGGCGAGCACGCCGAAGAAGCCAACGATATGGCTGCTGAATTACGTATAAAACTGGAAAAAAAGGAATATGAAATTGCCAAGCAATATCATCTAACAGGAGAGGCCAGAGCCGGTAATTACCAGGCGGCAATTACTTCTTTTACTAATTTCCTTTCTAATAATCCCGGGTCTCCTTTTAGAGAAGACGCCCATTATTACAGGTTTGATTCTGCTTACCAATTGGCAGTAAATAGTTTTAGAGATTTAATGCAGGAAAGACTGCAACAAGCCCTGGAATATTCCCAGGAGTATAAAAAATATTACCCTGAAGGTGAATATTCTGAAGCCATAGAAGCTTCAACCGAAGACATAAAATCACGCTTACAAAATTTTTAATAGTAGAAGAAAGATGGATATTAAAAAGACAGACGCACCAATTAACACAATTACCTTCGATAAGAACAAGGTAGACGAGCCAACTAATAATATATACGAGGCTATTTCTGTAGTTGCAAAAAGAGCAAACCAAATAAATTCTGAGATCAAAAAAGAATTGTTGGAAAAGCTTGATGAATTTGCGACTTATAACGATAGTCTTGACGAGATTTTTGAAAATAAAGAGCAAATTGAGGTTTCTAAGTTTTACGAAAAACTTCCAAAACCACACGCGCTTGCTATCCAGGAATGGTTAGACGGTAAGATCTATTACCGGAATACTAAAGATTCTGAAGAAGCAGAAGCTTAATTAAGATGTCTGTACTAAAAGGCAAAAAAGTGCTTTTGGGCATAAGTGGTGGTATTGCCGCTTACAAATCTGCATTTTTAGTACGATTATTTATTAAAGCCGGTGCGCAGGTAAAAGTTGTGATGACGCCGGCTGCAAAAGAATTTGTTACACCGCTTACGCTTTCAACACTTTCAAAAAACGAGGTGTTTTCTTCTTTTACCGAAGATGATGAGGATGAGCAATGGAACAATCACGTAGAACTCGGCCTTTGGGCCGATTTTATGGTTTTGGCCCCTGCCACAGCCAATACCTTATCTAAAATGGCTACGGGCAATAGTGACAACTTTTTGCTCGCAACCTATCTTTCAGCTAAATGTCCGGTATTCTTTGCACCTGCAATGGATTTGGATATGTATAAGCACCCTTCCACAAAAAAGAGTTTCGAGAGCCTTAAGTCGTATGGAAATATTATGATTCCCGCAGGAACGGGTGAACTTGCCAGTGGTTTAAAAGGCGAAGGGAGAATGGCAGAACCCGAAGAGATTATCGAATTTTTGGAAACATATTTTTCTGAAAATTTACCCCTACAGGGAAAGAAAATTTTAATTACCGCCGGGCCAACTTACGAAGCCATAGATCCGGTTCGTTTTATTGGAAACCATTCCAGCGGTAAAATGGGTTTTGAGCTTGCTAAAAAAGCCGCTGAACTTGGAGCTGAGGTTATCCTTATTTCCGGTCCTACACATTTGGAAATCGATGATCCAAAGATCAACTTAATTAGAGTAGTTAGCACTAGAGAAATGTACGCCGCTGTACATGATCATTTCGAAAATGTAGATGTGGCTATTGCTGCTGCCGCGGTTTCAGATTATAAGCCAAAGATAGTAGCGGCGCAAAAAATTAAAAAGGCCGAAGAAAACCTAAGCCTGGAACTTACCAAAACCCAGGACATTCTCTTATCGATGGGGGAAAAGAAAACCCATCAAAAACTAATTGGTTTTGCCCTGGAAACCAATAATGAATTGGAACACGCCCGGGGAAAACTGTTGAAGAAAAACCTGAATTTTATCGTGCTTAATTCTATGAACGATACCGGCGCCGGATTTAAAAAAGATACCAATAAGATCACTTTGGTGTATAAAGATTCAGAAAAGGCTTTCGATCTAAAACCCAAGGCCGAGGTTGCAACCGATATTTTAAACGAAATTGTACATTTGTTAGATGCGTAAATTGCTATTTCTTATTCTTTTAGTGGCCGGGATGCCTTTTGCTGCTGCCCAGGAACTCAACTGCGAAATAGTGATCAATACCGAGCAAACAGGACAAAGCAATCTTTCTGTTTTTAGAACTTTAGAAAGTTCCCTTAGGGAATTTGTAAACCAAACCTCATGGACCGATGAGGAATTTCAACCTGGAGAACGCATTAACTGTAGTATGTTTATCACCATCAATGAGTTTGAAGGTGAATCTTTCAGCGGTACTATCCAGGTGCAGTCTTCAAGACCGGTTTACGGCTCTAATATGGTGAGTCCGATTTTTAACTTTAACGATAATCAGTTCAGCTTTAATTACCGG
Source organism: uncultured Salegentibacter sp. (assembly GCF_963972535.1). Lineage (NCBI taxonomy): Bacteria > Pseudomonadati > Bacteroidota > Flavobacteriia > Flavobacteriales > Flavobacteriaceae > Salegentibacter > uncultured Salegentibacter sp. Next base: position 4,464 of record NZ_CAXAVR010000018.1, on the reverse strand, counting down.
GAATATCAGCCTTTAAATTATAGTCAGAATTCATTTTCCAACAACCTGGTTTCGGTAGTTTCTTTCTATGTATATACCATTTTAGGAATGGACGCCGATTCCTTTGCACCCGAAGGCGGCACCGAATATTACCAGGAAGCTAATCGAATTGTAAATCTCGCGCAACAAAGCGGTAGAACCGGCTGGAGTGGAGCCGATGGACAAAGCTCTCGTTTTCGTTTGAATTCTGATTTGCTTTCTAATATGTTCACTGAATATCGTAGCGCTTTGTATCAATATCACCGCCAGGGATTAGATGTGATGCATAAAGATCCTGAAGCCGGGAAAATTGCCATTGCCGATGCACTGGAAAGTTTAACTACAATGAATTCCAGGAGGGCAAATTCTTTATTGCTTAGAAGTTTTTTTGATGCCAAGGCCGATGAGGTAACCCAGATCTTTAGCGACGGCCCCGAAATTAACCGCCCCGGTTTAAGTCAAACACTAAGTGGCCTGGCGCCCCGTTATTCCCGAAACTGGAGAAATATTCAGTAAAGAATTTTTACTTAATAATCGCGGTTTAAAAGTTGAATATCCGTAAACAGTCATACTTTAAAATTTAGACGTCACCCTGAACTGGTTTCAGAGCCTGCTCCGATTTCTATCGGAGGCCTAAATTGAAGGGTAGGTACTATTCGTGTTAGATGCTGAAACAAGTTCAGCATGACGATTTTTTCTTAAATTCACTTCTATGAGGGAAACCGGATATACATTTGAAAAGTATTATTTCTTTAGCAAACGTCTGTATAATCAAATTTTTCCCTTTTGATATAACTTCCGGGTTTACCCAAAGTTTATTGTTGATTGGGAAAAATTTCTCCCGTATATTTAGCCCAAATTTAGTACACTTTGCTCACAGCTCTATCTATAAAAAATTACGCCTTAATTGAGGATATAAATATCAAACTTCAGGAAGGCTTTACCATAATTACAGGTGAAACGGGTGCCGGTAAGTCTATTATGCTAGGCGCACTTGGGCTCCTTTTAGGTAACCGCGCCGATTACGGAAGTATTCGTGATACCGATAAGAAATGCGTAATAGAAGGCAGTTTCAATATCGCTAATTATAAGCTAAAAGATTTTTTTATCACAGAAGACCTGGATTATGAAGAAAACACCATTATTAGACGTGAAATTTTGGCTTCAGGGAAATCCCGCGCTTTTGTAAACGATACGCCGGTAAAACTCACCTCCTTAAATAAACTGGGAGAATACCTTATTGATATTCACAGTCAGCATGAAACTTTGAGTTTGGGGAATAACGATTACCAATTCCAGGTAATTGATACTATTGCAAACAGTGAAACTTTGCTTCTGGAATATAAAACCGAACTAAAAACTTACAAAAAGTTACAAAAACGGCTTGTTGAATTAAAAGAAGAACAGGCCCAGGCTACCAAAGAATACGATTATAATTTATTTTTACTGAATGAGCTTGAAGAAGCGCGTTTGGTAAACGGGATGCAGGAAGAACTGGAAACCCGTTACGAAGAATTGAGCAATGTTGAAGAACTTACCGAAAACCTAAGTTCAGCTTTAAATTTACTGGAGCAGGAAGAAATTGGAAGTTTAGACAGCTTAAAACAGGCTCGTGCCTCATTGGCCAGGATTGCCAATTTATCTGTTAACTATGAAGCTTTACATCAGCGTATTGAAAGTGTAGTTATTGAATTAGACGATCTTTCTTCAGAAGTAAGTGATGCGTTAGATAGGGTAGAGGCAAATCCTGAAGAGCTGGAAGCCACCAATCAAAAGCTTCAGCTAATTTATAATTTACAGAAAAAACATTCCGCAGAAAATATTGCCGAATTACTGAAGATCAAAGATGAACTTCAGGAAAAAGTTTCGGTAAGTGAAAATGCCGAAAATGCACTTTCAGAATTAGAAAACGCCATTGTAAAACAGGAAACCAAATTGGGAGCTGTGGCTGCAAAACTCCACGAAAAACGAAAAGCAATAGTACCGGCTTTTATCAAAGAAGCCGAAAGTTTACTGGCCGATCTTGGGATGCCAAACGCCCGATTAAAAATAGAGCTGAAAAAAACCGCGAATTTTTTAGCCAACGGGCAGGATGAATTATTCTGGTATTTGGCAGCGAATAAAGGTGGCGATTTTAAAGAGATTAAAAAAGCAGCTTCTGGCGGGGAACTTTCCAGGATTATGCTGGCGGTTAAAAGTATTCTCGCGGCACAAAGTAAACTTCCAACCATTATTTTTGATGAAATTGATACGGGAGTTTCAGGAGATATTGCTCAAAAAATGGCCGGTATTTTACAACGAATGGGGAATGCCATGCAGGTAATTGCTATTACCCACCTACCGCAAATTGCCGGTAAAGGAAACAGTCATTTTAAGATTTTTAAAGAAGATTCTGCTAACGCCACTACTACCAAGATAGAAGAATTAAAAGGCAGCGAGCGTGTAGAAGAACTGGCAATGATGCTTGGCGGTAAAAATATTGGAGATTCGGCGCGGGCTCACGCACGTGCACTCCTGGATTAAAACTATGGCCTGAAAGTAATTTTGCTATCTTTACCCAATATTTGAAATATAAATATTTAGGGCTTTGCCTTAAAATAAAATTTTATATCCAAATCGCCTTGTGAGCTTGCTCCGGGCTGATTTATACTAACAAAACGAAAAAATTTATCACTATGTCTTATAACCTGTTAAAAGGAAAAAAAGGAATTATTTTTGGCGCATTAGACGAGAATTCTATCGCCTGGAAAACCGCTGAGCGTGTTAAGGAAGAAGGCGGAGAATTTGTGCTTACCAATGCTCCAATCGCGTTAAGAATGGGAACTCTTAAAGAGCTGGCCGAGAAAACCGGTTCAGAAATTATTCCTGCTGATGCTACCAAAATTGAAGACCTGGAAAACCTGGTTGAAAAATCTATGGAGATTCTTGGCGGAAAAATAGATTTCGTGCTTCACGCTATCGGGATGTCGGTAAACGTTAGAAAGGGGAATCATTATACGGAGCAGAATTACGATTTCACCCAAAAAGGCTGGGATATCTCTGCGGTTTCTTTTCATAAAACTATGCAGGTGCTTTACAAAAAAGAAGCAATGAACGAGTGGGGAAGTATTGTTGCACTAAGCTATATGGCTGCCCAGCGCGTATTTCCCGATTATAATGATATGGCCGATAATAAGGCGTTTTTAGAATCTATTGCACGTAGCTTTGGTTATTTCTTTGGAAAGGATCATAAAGTAAGAGTAAATACCATTTCACAATCGCCAACCCCAACTACTGCAGGACAGGGTGTAAAAGGGTTTGACGGCTTTATTGCTTACGCTGATAAAATGTCGCCGCTTGGTAATGCTACCGCTTTAGAGTGTGCCGATTACACGGTAAGTTTATTCTCTGATCTAACTAAAAAAGTTACGCTTCAAAACCTTTTCCACGATGGTGGTTTTTCCAATATGGGCGTAAGTCAGGAAGTTATGGAGTCTTTTATTAAAGGCCAGGAGGAGAAATAAAAAAATAAGTTTAGCATGACGTTTTGGTTTCACGTCATGCTGAATTTATTTCAGCATCTAAGATAATAGGAAAATCTTCCCAAACTTGATTGGGAAATCTTGCTTTAATATGTCACCCTTCTTAGTGAAGTGATCAAACAGGTTTTTAGTATATTTGATAGGTTAAGATGAAAGAAATCAATCAACATATCGATCAAATAAAAAAGCTTTGTGATACCAATAAAGTTAAGTCATTATTTGTTTTCGGGTCTATAGTTAAAGATAAACTTAGACCCGAAAGTGATATTGATTTTGTGGTTGATATAGATGATCAAGATCCACTTTCTTATTCCGATAAATATTTCGATTTAAAATTTAACCTTGAGAAAATCTTTAAAAGAAGAATTGATTTACTGGAATTAAAAGCTATTAAAAATAAGTTTTTAAAGCAGGAGATTGATCAAACCAAACTCCACATTTATGGAGAATGAAGTTAAAACCTGGTTGGAAGATATTAGGCAGGCGATTTCTGAAATATATTCCTTTTTACCGGAAAACAGAGATTTTAATGAATTTCTCAACGACTTAAAAGGTAAACGTGCTATTGAAAGAAACCTGGAAATAATTGGAGAAGCGGTTAATAGAATTCTGAAAGCAAATCCAGATTTTTCTATCACAAATGCACGAAAAATTGTCGATACACGAAACAGGATAAGCCACGGTTATGATACTGTTTCAGATGAAATTTTGTGGTCTATTATTGTTAGGGATTTAGAGCGTCTACAAGGGGAAGTTGATAAATTATTAAAAGAAAATTCATCGAGTTGACTCTATAGGAGTTTTGGGTGACGATAATAAGAGATATTTAATTAAAAATCTTCAAATTCTAATTAAAGCATGACCCTGGAATATTCCTTTATAATTCCTGTATATAACCGCCCCGGGGAGGTGAGGGAGTTGTTAG